>CAZHVC010000147.1:0-5449 GCA_964535765.1 uncultured Ignavibacteria bacterium
ATTTATAATATGTATTTCCGGCATCGACAAATACACTTCCCCCGAAGCGCCAAAAAATCGACCGCCGCAATTCCAGATTGGCAAGAAACAGCAATTTGCCGCCTTTCGGTCTTCCCAACAGCTCTCCGGTCACCCCATCGGCCAGACTCCATTTCGGCCCCAGAGCGTTTTCGCCGAAACCCCGCAGCGACTTGGCGCCGCCCAACGTGAATCGATCTTCGGTGCCCGATTTCTTGTCCGATTCCATTTCCGCTAACCCGCCCAATTTGATTCTGGTTGCCAAAATATTTTCCTCGCCGAACAATCTGTAGCGGCTCCAGGAAAACAGGCCTTTCACGAAACTGAAATCGCCGCCGAGATAATGACCGACATAATCGACCGACAGCGACGAATACGAGCCGCGTTGCGGAATAAAGACATTGTCGCGGGTATCCCGCTGCGCCGTCATCGCCAACCTCCTGCGGATCGTATTTTTCCCTTCGATCCTGAGAATATCGGCCTCCTGGGGGCTGACTCCCCGGATCCCCACGAATTCGATTTTTACCGATAAGCGGACATTGCTGAATCGATCGAGATCGTGGTAAAGCGACGGTTCAAGGCTCAGTTTATCGTAAAATTTATCGATAATCGGGTTTTTTGTCCTGATCTCGTAAATGGCGTCGAACGAAAACGGCAATCTCGTTTCGAAAAACCACGGCTCGACGTAGTTCGCCCTTAATTGGTTTTTTATCGGGTGAAAACCGAGGTCGGCGAACAGGTCGCTGAATTTAAGCGCCTGGACTTCCTCCCCCCGGTTGGCGATTTGGAAACTGTTCTTGACCTCGAAAAGGATTTTCCGGCCGTTGCCGAACAGGTTGCGACTGCCGATAGAAACCGAAGTTTGCATCGCCGACAAAAGAGCACCGAAATACTCTTGCTGACCGATACCCAACCGCACGTTGATGAATTTCGATTTGCGGCCCGAAAGTTTCACCTCGAGAGCGGTGGCCGCCGTGTCTTCGGCGATTTGAATCAGATCGCCGGTTCTGCCTATATCCACGAATTTGAACAGACCGGTGGAATACAACCTTTGCTGGCTGGCGATCACCTATTTGCGGCTATATTTCTCGCCTGCTTTCTGGGTTATTTCGCGCAAGATCACCCGGCCGGTCGATTTGTAATCCTCATCCTGTTTGATCCTGATCTCCGAAACGATCACCAAAGAGCTTTCGGCGATAGCGAACTCTATCCCGGCCCAATTCGAATCAGCCGAAATGTGATAGAGCGGTTTTACCGAGGCCAAGGCATAGCCGTTGTCCGCATAGCAATCGCGAATTCTCAAAGCGGTGGCCTGAATCAGGTCGTTGTTGACCGGTTCGTCAGGCTTGATTCTTTCGGTGAACGACCGCAGATTCGCGTTCAATGATGGAATTCCGCCGGTATGAAATACGGAATCGACATAAACCCGACGGCCTTCGGTGATCAGGAACTTGACCACCGCCTTGGCCGAATCGGCCGGATAATAATCCGGCCGGGCTTCGGCTTTGGCGAACAGGAATCCCCTTTGTCGGTAGAATCGTTCGAGCTGCTGTTGATCCAGGATCAAGTTCATCCGCGACAGGCGGCTTATCGAAAACAGGTTATACCAACTCTTCGCCTTGGTCAGCAGCATCCTCTTAAGTTTGCGGTCGGAAAAAGCGTAATTCCCTTCGATTTCGACTTTTTTGATCTCTTGCCGCCTGAATGGAAATTCCCGAGCCTGGAGAGCCGCCGCGGCGAATATCAGAGAGATCATTATGAAACGCCTAAAACTCATAATTGAATATCAAGTCGAAAGAAATCCCCTCGTTTTTGGATCCCTGCCTGCCTTGAAACGATAGATATCTATTGAACAGATACTCCAATCCGATTGTCTCGCCGGCCTCGGACGACAGAGAACGGGAATAACGCAAATACAATTTCGGCGATAGATATTTGGCCACCGACACCCGCGTCTGGCCGAGGCTGTCGGCGTAGGGGTTGATTTCCAGCTCGTCGATCACCCGCGTGCGTTCGATTTCATCGGATATCTTGGACAGCACTATACTCGCGTTATTCAATATGTTGTTGGCCAGACCGACGTCACGGGAGCCGGTGTTCGAAAACATCGATACCTGGTTTGCCAAAAGCAACCTCAAGATATCCTCGTCGGAATATTCGGAACCGGCCAAAGCCCGTATCTCCGGTTCCAATAGAGAACCTCCGATAACCAGTCCAAGATCGTCGAACCCGACAGCCCCGGCGCCGAACTCTTCGTATTGCCTCTGGTTTCGTATTTTCGTCTTTACCTCGAAATTTATCTGCGGGTTGATCACGCTGATATCGTTGAATATCATCTCCCCGCGATCGATTTTGAATTCATAGTTGAACAGATAGAAATTCCCCCGCAAAATGTTGAGCTGTCCCAAAAGATGAGGAATGCCGGCCTCGCGGAAAAACACGACATTCCCCATCATTTCCATATCGGCCTCCGAATTTTTTATCCAGAGGTTGTTCAGCGCGCTTATTTCCACCTCCACCGTCCATTGAGTGGAATCCTCGAGGATTTCGGTTTCCGGCGTAACCCCCTTGGAAAAAGTGGCGAAACCCTCCTTCATGTCCAGACGATTCAACACCGCCGATCCGCTTATGACCGGAGGCGATGAACCGGAGATCCTGACGTCGAAATCGGTCGTCCCCTGGATATCGTAGGATTCGGTGAAAAATTCGCAATTCTCGCCGGCGATTCGCAAATCATAATCGAAAAGCCCCAACCCGATAATCTTTATCTTGCCACTGCCCCATATAAGCCCCCGGGATGCCCCCTTTCCTGCGGCTTTGCCCGTACTTCCTTTCTTTTTGTAAATCAAACGACCCGAAATCGAATCGACGAATATCTGGTCGTTCTCCATCCTTCCCGAAATATTGACGTTATCCACGGGGTTCACCAGGTCAAGCGCTTTCAGCGTCGCCTGCCGCAAGGCAAACGATCCGCTGACACTCGGCTGGCTGTATGTCCCCCGGATCTTGATATCGGCGCCGAAATTTCCCCGGCAATACTCGACCGCCGGAACGAACGCCGGCAGCAACGCTATCTCCGATCCTTCGGCCCTGAAATCCAACTGGATAGGCAGGTCAAGAAGGCGATCGCCGGTGAAATCGAACGACAGTTCGATCGGAAACAAACCCGAAAATTCATATCTGGAATTTTTATCTACGAGACGGGCGGATTTCAGTTGACACTGCCTATTGGAATAATGAGCGATCAGCGAAAAATCGCCCTGCTCGATTTCGTCTATAGCCAGATTTTCGATCGACAGGTCGGCGTCAAACACCGGCGATGCAAAATCGCCACCGGCCGTCAACTTTCCCGAAAGCACGCCGTCCAGTTTATGGGGATAATCGAAATATTTGATCAACGGAGCGATCGTGAAACCGCTGAAATCGACCGTTAGATCCATGCTGTTGTCGAAATTGAGATTTCCCTTTAACTCCAGATACCCTTGCCCGCGGCCGAGCTTGAACATGTCGAATTCGGCCTTCGTGGTATCGATTTCTATCTGAAGTCGACCCGAATTGACAAGCGTATCGTCCCACAAAATCAACTCCAACGTATCGACATAAAAGCGCGCCGGGTAGACGGTATTATCGACCAGGCCGAATAGTATCATCCGGCCGTTCTCGTTTCTCAAATCCACCTCGGCCAGACGAAAAGTCTGGCTGTCAACTTCCACCGTCAATCCGCCGGAATCGACCGGGATCGAATAAAGCAGCGCATCGCCGAATCTCACCGTCACCGGGCCTTTCATATGCGAAATAAAATCGGCCAGTTGGACCTCGACATGAAAATCATGGGAAACCAGACCGTATAAGCGGCAGGAATCGGAATCGAAAGTCCCGCTGATATCGAAATCGGCCAGCGGCCCGCAAACCCGGAATTCGCTCTCGCCGCGGCCGTCGAGGTCGGCGATGAAAAACTGATTCTTGAAATCGCTCAAATCGCCGAAACTGGCTTTCCCGATAATATCGACGTCGCCTTCATATTCCAACGTCCCGCCGAATTCGAATCTGGCCTGCTTGTAGCGGGCCATGAATCCGGGATCGAACGTCAACCGCTTGAAATCGAACTCTATTCGACCTACGGCCTCATGGAAATGATAGACGTCTATATCGGCCCTATCCAATTTCATATCGATAGCCATCTTCAAGGAATTCGCGGTAAAACCTTGCCCTTCGATCGCAACTTCGCCGCTGAAACGGGAATACAGGTCGATTCCAATATGCCGAAGGTTCAAATCTTCGATTCCGCCTTTGAATTCGAACCTTTCCGGCCGGCTTTTGAAATCGATTGCTCCGCTGCCCTTAACCGGCGACCGGAAAACACCGGCCGAGATTCTATCGAAAGTAAGTTTGCCGTCGGCCAGCCGCAGACGACAATCGATATCGGTTATCTCCTGATCGTAAAGCTGCAGATTTCCCGCCGCGGAACCTCTGATATCATCTATGGTCCCCGCCGCGCTGCCCGATAATGAGGCCCACCCCTTGATCCGTGTTTTAAGCAGCCTATCCAGCTCGCTGAACTCCAGCGGCAACAGTGAATAATCGACGGCAAACGGAAACTTTTCGGTCAATTCCACCGAACCGGACAGTCGGATATCGGAATATGCCGTCGACAAGACCAGTGATTCGGCCTCGATTCTATCGCCTGAATACTCGATTTTTCCCTGGACATCATCGATTAGCAGGTTTCTGCCCATTTCCATAGCGAATAGCGTGTCGATCACCGCTTTTATCTTTTTCCCGTCGGAGTCGAAGGCGCCGGCGAATCGTCCGATCGACAGATCCATGTCGCTGTTTTCCAGGCTGATTTGCACCCGCGCGTCTTTCAAATAAAAATCGGCCACCCTGAGACGGGGGATTCTGGTGGCCGGTTTGTTCTTTTCCCCCGCCGATTTTGGCTTGATTCGCCCCAGCGAATTGTAGTCTATCCTGGCGCTTAGGGAATCGATCTGCAGGCTTTGGAACGAAAGGTCGCCGGAAATGATCTCTTTCAAAGAATATTCGACTTCGGCGTTTCCGATCCGACAGATCGTCCATGTCGAATCAGCGGCCGTCAGCGATACCGATATATCATGAAGACTCAACCTTTTCCACAAATCGCGGTTCATTTTCCCGATCGATACTTTCAACCCGGAACCGGCAAGCAGGCGGCTGCCCAGCAGACGATTGATCTGGCTTTCGGGAAGCGACGTGAAAAGATAAAGACAGATTACGACCGCCAGCGAAAAAACGAACGCCGCTGTCGCCAGAATCGGAATCTTGAAAATCAGACGCATGCCAACCCCGTCACGGCACCCTATTTTATCAGCAACGCGCGCCCGAATCCAATATATTTTGAGGCGCGATCGATTCTTCCGGCCGTTTCTTTTGATAATTAGCTTGCCTTGCCGAT
>CAZHVC010000148.1:0-5414 GCA_964535765.1 uncultured Ignavibacteria bacterium
AAAGCTGATCGATCCGAGCCAGGAACTTATCGGGCAGGGGCTGGGTAATATCGCGGCGTCGCTGAGTCAAGGTTATCCGGTTTCTGGTTCGTTCTCGCGTTCGGCGGTCAATATCCAGGCTGGAGCCGTTACCGGTTTTTCGAGCGTCGTGTCCAGTCTGTTGGTGATGCTTACCCTGATTTTGCTTACCCCGCTTCTCTATCATCTTCCGCAGTCGGTCCTGGCGGCGATAATCATGATGGCGGTGGTCAGCTTGGTCAATGTCACCGGTTTCGTTCAAGCCTGGAGAACGCAGGTTTACGATGGCGTCATCGGCGTTATCACCTTTGTCTGCACGCTGGCTTTTGCTCCTCATCTCGATAAGGGAATCATTATCGGCGTCGGTTTGTCGTTGGTTCTTTTCTTGTTTCGGAACATGAAACCGCAAATCGCTTTACTTTCGAAACATTCCGACGGCACATTCAGAAATCGCGAGAGATTCAACTTGAAACAATGCCGCCACGTAGCGGTGATCCGTTATCAGGGATCGTTGTTTTTTGCCAACGTCGATTATCTGGAAAAACAAGTGCTCGAGGTGGTGGCCACCATGCCTGAGTTGAGGCATGTGCTTATCGTAGGCAACGGGATAAATGAACTCGACGCCTCGGGCGAGGAGACCCTGTCGCGCATAGTCGATCGATTGCGCGAGGCTGGGTGCGATATCTCGATCAGCGGCTTGAACGACAGCGTTCTGGATGCTATGAGAAGGACCAATCTCTATTATAAGATCGGCGAAGACAATCTGTTTCGCAATGCCACCCTGGCCGTAGAAGCGATTTATGAAAAAACGCACAAGGGATCCGATGAAGATCCATGTCCGTTGATGACTCCTGAATTCGAGGCAATGCCGGTCGCCGAAAGCGTAAAGTTCAAACCCGAGTTCATAAAGGCTGTCGAGGCGTTCCGGAAAAAGAAACAAAAAGACGGCAAAACGTAAACTCCGCAGGCAACTTCGATTTATACCCAAAGGAAAGATGATGGCGCTCTATCGCCTACCGTCGCCGAAATAAATATTTGACCCGACGGGCGCAAAGCGGTTTGCCCGGGTACGTTCGACGACAGCAGTATTGCCCCCCACAATCAAGCGGTCTCCTTGCTGATGAGATATCGGATTCCGGTGATTCGACGACAATCACCTCATCCGCCTGATTCCGACATAAATAATCGGTCTTTGGGGAAAATCGCCAACAAGCCCGCCGGGAATTGCAGCCGACGAAAATGTATGGCCCTGTAAATCAGGAATTGATTTTCGGGATGCGGGTCAAACCGGGGGTAGCCGCACCGGTTGTCAAATCGCAGGTTATTGACCGGCTCCGCTTAGCACCGGCGGGCGCTACGCTATCTTTTTTTTCCCTCTGCTGTCTCGGGTTTGGTCTTTTCCGGTCCGACGGCGCCATCGAGGCCGAAGTGCTTGCGGATGCTGGAGTCTATCTCTTTGGCCAAGGCGGTGTTTTCTTCGAGATAGGCGCGGGAGTTGTCGCGCCCCTGCCCAAGGCGGTTGTCGCCGTAAGAAAACCAGGTGCCGGTTTTTTCGAGTATGCCGGCGTTGACGCCAAGATCGATCAGCTCGCCGGAGCGGGAAATACCTTTGCCGTATATTATGTCGAACTCGGCCTCTTTGAATGGCGGCGCCACTTTGTTCTTGACCACTTTCACGCGGGTGCGCGATCCGGTTACGGTTTCCCCATCTTTTATGGTGGCGATCTTGCGGATGTCGATGCGGACGCTGGCGTAAAATTTCAGGGCGGTGCCGCCGGTAGTGGTTTCGGGATTGCCGAACATGACGCCGATTTTCATCCTTATCTGGTTTATGAACACCACACAGGTATGCGATTTCGCTATCGTGCCGGCCAGCTTGCGCAATGCCTGCGACATCAAGCGCGCCTGCAACCCCATGTGGGCGTCCCCCATTTCGCCTTCGATTTCGGCCCGGGGCACCAGCGCCGCCACCGAATCGATCACGATGATGTCGATCGCACCGGAGCGCACCAACGTTTCGGTGATCTCGAGCGCCTGTTCGCCGGTGTCAGGTTGACTTATCAGAAGATTGTCGATATCGACTCCGAGAGCGCGGGCGTAAACGGCATCGAGAGCATGTTCGGCATCGATAAAAGCGGCGATTCCGCCCGTTTTCTGCGCCTCGGCGATTGCATGCAGCGCCAGAGTTGTTTTGCCCGATGATTCCGGTCCGAAAATCTCGACGACCCGGCCCCGGGGCAGGCCGCCGACGCCGAGTGCGATATCGAGACCAAGTGAACCGGTGGAGATCGTGGGTATTTTCACGCCCGTCGTTGTATCGCCGAGACGCATGATCGAACCCTTGCCGAACTGGCGTTCGATCTGGGTCAGGGCTCCCTCGAGCGATTTTTTCTTCTGCGATGCCATTTCCGCTGTCATTTCCTACTCCTTATGCCAGGCTGGGAACAGCCGAACCGCTTTCATGAATGTGTTGAAGGCAGTCGCAATACGGATTTGATCGGCATTGCGCCGCCATTCCCGGTAATCAATATAAGTATAGTTTCGAAAAGAACGGCTGGCAATCGATTTTATGGCCATCGGTGGTGGTGGGTCGGAGCCGGCTCGGCCGCAAAGCTGCCAGTGACGGTTGTATCATCCGCAGCGGCGATCATCTGGATCGATACGCGGCGGTTAATATCTTGAACCGAGACATATGCGGATCCCCCCAAATCGGAACCTCACAGTTTTAGGCGCGCCATCGCCGGTGCCGACTTGAATGTCGCCGGAAAACCGCACCCAGCCCATAGGCTTCCTTTTGGCGAAAGCCTCCAAACCGCTTGAGTGGTCAGACTATCGTCGAATGGGAAACGAGAATACGGTCGGGGAAGTCAAAAATCGGCTGGAATTGGCGGAACACAGCGCCTGAAATCGGCGTGGTCTTTGTCGGACATAAAACGCCTCATCTCTTGACGTCTGAACCCTGTATCAATCAGGTAGCGGTAAAGTCTCATATCGATGCCGGGCACCATAAGTGGAGTTCTTTAGACAGCCGGGCGACAGCGCTTATAAACGATATCGAGGTTTCGTTTTCGGCGGGTTTTACGCTTTGGCGTATTCATATTACCACCACGACCAAAACTCAAGTCTTATCTGGCGCAAAATGCTCCAGAAAATGATTCCGCCGAGCCGGCGCTTGCCGCACTCGATCTTGGCCTTGCCGGTCATGCCCGGCTTAAGCTCTCCGTTAGCGTTGGCGATGCTGGCGTTGACGATGACGACCTGTCGTTCCCGGTCGTCTTCGACCACCAAAGGGTCAACCTTGAAAACCTTGCCGCCATAAGTATTGCCCGGGAACGAATACATCCTCGCCTTAACCGGGCAGCCCGGGGTAACCGCGGCGATCTCCTTTTCCGGGACGAAAATCCGCAGCCGCATGGTGTCGGTTCTGGCGATCGTGATCACCGTCGTGCTTTCGGAGACCTGGGTCACCACGCCGGTTATCGGGGATTGGACCGCAGTCTGCTCAATTTGGCTTTCGAGATGGCTGATTCTGGCGGCAAGTTGATCCACCTGCGCCCGGGCCATTTCCAATTCCTCCGGCCGCGCTCCGCGTTTCAGCAACGTCAGTTGATTCCGATAAAAGTCCAGTTCCGCTTTCAGCACCTGACTTGAGGTCCGTTTCTCCTCCAGCTCATCTTTGGGAATCATCCCTTTGGCGAACAGGCTTTCGGCGCGATTCAGATCGATGAGGGCTTTTTCCGCCTTGAATTGTTTCTGCCGCAGGATATCCTCGGTCTGACGGATTTCCTCCATTTGAGGCCCTTTTTCCAGAAGCTCCAGCTGCCTTTTGGCCCGCTCGAGGTTGGCGAATCGCTCCTGCCGCTCGGCCTCGTAGATATTCGATTTGATACTGGCTATGAGGTCTCCTGCTTTTACCGAATCACCGACCTTGAGCAACGGCGTGATTGAAAGCACGGAGAACTCCTGCGAAACGAGCTGATATTGTTTTAACACCGTATCGTCGTTCGCCTTTTGAATCAACATCTCGGCCGAACCGGCGGACGTCATTTTAAGGCTGGCTTGTTCGCGGGGAAGAATCAGGCAGTTGGCGGTGATACGGAATTCGACTTTTATGAATATAAGGCTTAGGATAGCCGCGGCCAGGATGATTCCCAAAACGAGCAATCGTCTCGGGCGCAGGATGGCGCCCCGCTGATTGTAAAGCGCTTTCAATATCATCCCCTTTTTCATGCCATCATACGCCAGATAAAGCAACAATAAAATCAGCAGCGCCACCGCCGGACCGCCGACGTAGCGGTAAGCATACTGTCCCAGATGATAAAAGATATAGCCGAAAAACGAAACCGAATAAATCATCGCCGCCAGACCGTAGATGATCAATCTGCGGCGTTGCCGCGCGGGCGGCTCGACCGGTATCTCGTTTTCACCCAAGCCGATGATTTTTTGTCTGATATAAGTAAAAGCCTTGCGTCTTAAGTTCGGAATATCCCAGAGGTCGACCAAAACGTAATAGCCGTCGAGACGCAGAAGAGGATTCAGGTTGAATGATATCCCGATGAACGACAGGGCGATTATCAGAAAAGCGACCCTGTTCACCAATGTTTCGATCTCGGTTATCCGCCAAACGATCACGGCTATCGCCCAGACGATTATCTGACTGACGATTCCGGCCACCGTCACGGCCAGTCTTTTCTTGCGATCGGCGAACATGTAGGAGCTGGAAACGTCGGTGTAGAAACAAGGCAAAAGATATAACAGAAGCAGTCCCATGTCGTTCACTTTGCCGCCATGTTTATGGCAGGCATAGGAGTGCGAAAGTTCGTGAATGAGGGTGACGACGATCGTTATCAGATAGATCAGCAAAACGGCCTGCGGTCCGAGGATTTTCTTGCCCTGGTATATCAGCTCTTCGTAATCGGCGATCGTCAACATGGCGGCGATCAGGATCATCATGATATAGATGATATACGCCTTCGGGGAATAAAGCGGTTTTATGAAACGGTAGGTTCCGGCGATGAATCTTTCCGGATTCAAGGCTTTGATTTTGATGAATAGAAGCCGGAAAAGCAGCGGCCGCTTGGATTCCGATCGTTTAATTTCGAACTCCGCCGGTTTTCCTTGCAGCAGTCCCATGGCCGACAACTGAGCGGCGAACCGCTCGATCGACTGTAATTGCGGCTCGATGCCGAACCGTTCCTTGAATTTCCCGGCGATCTCATGGATATCGCGGCGCCCATCGAACTGACCGGCAAGAAAAAACTCCTTTTCCCGAAAACGGTAATATTTTCCGTTTTCCGGGTTCCTGATGACATATACTTTTCCCTCGGCGGTATCCTGCGGCGAGATTTCAAGGTCAGCGCGCAATGGAGAAGGGATCAACATAAGCGATTCCACCC
>CAZHVC010000149.1:0-3058 GCA_964535765.1 uncultured Ignavibacteria bacterium
GGATAAAGACGGCGCGGTCACCGATTTGGAGATCAAAGCCGGCGCCGAAGTCGTCATAAACATTTCCGTCAATAGAGTCGACACTGCCGCAAGAACAGGAACGATCAGCTTCGCCATAGATGATTTTGCCGGTCTGAGAGATGAAATGATAGACAAATTGATAAAGACCGGAGTGGCTTTCGGATTCTTCCTGAAAATCGGCGAATTCCCGGACGCCGCTCTTGCGAAAGCGTTGCGGACAAGCCTCGGTGAATGCATTCTCGAGATACCGACCGATGTTTCGAGCTGGGAGATCATTCTGAGAACGAGAAATTACAAAGTTTCACGCGGTTCGCTTCCCGATAAATCGGCGGTAAGATCGATATTGAAGCAGGTGCCTCGGCTAAAGGCGATTTCGTTTATCGGAGGCAGGGAAGAGAATCATTCGCTCATAAGGCTGATAACCGAAGTCGCTGCCGAACTGGACCTGGATTACTTCTACGTGAATGACACTGTGGATTTTGCTGATTCACTGGCTTATGCGGCCGGGATGCGGATAATCAACCGCCGCGGCCTGGTTGATTTCGGGGATGAAATGGGCCGCCTTAAAGCGGCTATTATGGAGAAAATAGGGCAATTATCACTACAAGAAAAAGGATGTTTCGTTTTGCCGGGCAGGCCTGAGTCGATAACATTCTTGTCTTTTTTGAAACCCAATCTTGATAAGTTGAGGCTTAAAATCATTCCCCCGTCGGCTTTTCTTAAGTCGACGGAAAAACTATAATCCATTGATCACAATGGGGTTATGGAGAGAGTGCAGACACCGGCATGATGCAGATCGGGAAGAGTCCGGTTGAGAAAATCATCATCGTAAAGCCAGCGGTTGAATCTTCCGGCAAGTTGCAGCGGGGTGAGCTCCTCGCACCAGGACAATTGGAAATAGTCTATCTGCCGGTCGGCGATTATCGCGTTTTTGATTGTCAGACAAAAATCGACTCTCATCTAAAATTAATATCGTAAATCAAATATTTTCCTTGACAATAAGAGGGGCGAAAAATATATTTTCGATAACGGCAATAAACGGTTAACTTCTTTGGGGATATCAAGAAATCAGGTTTTCGCCGCAAGGCGGTCCCCAGACGATTAAAAACAGAATTACATAGCTTATTACATTTAAGGCAGCTTTAACGTTGTGTTTGATCGTGTCGGATAGTCTTCACCCGGCTAAGGAGGATTATGAAATTCCATCGTTATAGGAACACCCAGCGACCGCCTTTACTACGAATATTCCCCATCGTTGCTGCGCTCACGCTGCTGCCGGCGATGACAGCCTGGGGATCCGCTGGGTTGATAGTGGGCGCCCGTGATGCCTCGTATTTTTTCGATCCCGCCAATTTCTATGTTGATTCCGATGGCCTGTTGAAATCAAGAAACGACGGCTCACTGTCGATCGCCAATAACTTCACCACCGATTTCCTTCCCGCTACCGCCGAATACGGCAACGCCGTCGGAAACGTTATTAATGGCGAAAGGGCCATCACCGTTTTTGCCTCGGCGGCTGATTTAAGCGGCCGCACCCTGTTTTTCGGGATTTCCGGTCATGGTATAATCTCACCCCTGGTTGATGGTAAGCCTGCCGACCGCACCCAGTATGAGGGTGAAGCCCGGGATAATTATGGACGTTATGCTCCATATCAGCTTTGGAGTCTGGGGAATCCTCTGGAAAAGGGGTCCGGTTGGTCGGAATCGTTCGTCTTCAACGGAATTCAGTATTATGAAAAGACCATGCTGGTCGCCGAAATATCCCAGGATTGCCGGGCATGGGCGTTTATTGATAATGATAATGATAATTATTATTCTAAAGCCGATGGCGTTTCCGAAATTGAATTTTCGACGAGTATCTTTTTGAGACCGCGGAAAGTGAAAGTCTATAACGGCGAATTCAATCATGACGAAGACGGGTTAATAACCGTAAATATTCCGTATCTGGTCGTCGATGGCGACACTTTGACCCCGATGGCCGCCAGCAACGCCGATCTGGTCCTGCCTATCCCCGGAAACAACCAGGTATGGCGGCTCCTGAAAGAATATTCCAACTGGAAAAACGTGAACCGATTCGGTTTTTACACCGGTTTGGGAACAGGCACCGGACGCCAGCTGGTGTTCAGCGGCCCGGCCAACGAGGGCGAGTCGTTGATGACATCGATCCCCGGCAGCAGTTCTGTGGGACTTTGGCTGCTCAATGACATTAACAACGATACAATTTTCAACGGCAACGATTCTTATCTGTTTTCGGAAAGGGCGCTCACCGCGGGTTCTTCGAGCAATGAACATCAGTGGTTCATGGCCTACGATGTCAGCGCCTATAAGGGGCTGGGTGTCAGTTACGATTTTTACACCTTCACCGAGAATTTCAGCACCACCGGTGATTTCGATTACCTAATTTATATCGACGACGATCACACCTCCGCCAACATGGATCATAACGACATGATTGTCGGTATGTTCTGTAATCAACCGCCGGTCGCTACTTGTCCCAACGATACCAATATATTCCGCTGCGGCGCCGGCTCCATCTGTATTCATGGTTTTTCCGCCTATGATCCTGACGGCAATCTCGATACCGTTTACGCGATCGGCGGTACTTTCGCCGGTGATTCCGTCTGTTTCAACGCTCCCACCCCCGGCACCTACACGATCAAGCTTGTCGCCCGCGACACCCAGAATAAGGCCGATACTTGCCAGACGGTGGTTACGGTCAATTTCAATTCGCCGCCTGATGCATATTCGCCTTCGGACACGAGTTTGTTTGTTTGCAATTTGAGTCAGCTTTGCTTGCCTGGGTTTGGGGCTGTTGATCCTGACAACAACATAACCTCGGTGGTGGTGACTGGTGGGACGTTGGTGGGTGACACGGTATGTTTTGTGCCGGTGGTTGGGGTGAACACGATCAAGATCAAGGCGACTGATGCTTGTGGGGCGGTTGATTCGAGCATCACTCAGGTGACGGTGAGTTTGAACAGTCCGCCTGATGCATATTCGCCTTCGGACACGAGTTTGTTTGTTTGCAATTTGAGTC
>CAZHVC010000149.1:3158-5391 GCA_964535765.1 uncultured Ignavibacteria bacterium
TCAAGGCGACTGATGCTTGTGGGGCGGTTGATTCGAGCATCACTCAGGTGACGGTAACGCTCAACAGCGCTCCGGTAGCCTCCTGTCCGAGCGATACCGTAGTAATATTTACCTGCAACACGGCGCAGATATGCCTGGGACCGTTCTCCGCGTCGGATATCGACAACAATCTCGACACAACTTATGTGCTTCCGAACGGCTACGGCGGTACATTCAACGACACTACATATTGTTTCACTCCCTCCGGTGCAGGTCTTTATGTTGTCAGATATGTCGCCCGCGATGATTGCGGCGCCGCCGACACCTGCGCCGTGAATGTGACCGTTCAACTTGTCAACAATCCTCCGATTGCAACCTGTCATGGCGATACGACCATGACCGTTTGCTCTCTGAATCAAATCTGTATCGGCGGGTTTTCGGCCAGCGATCCCGACGGCAATCTGGCCTCGATTAACGTGATCGGCGGCACTTATTCGAGCGGCACGGTATGTTTCACGCCGGTTACGGGGTTGAATACATTGCGTTTGATCGCGGTCGATTCTTGCGGTTTGGCCGATACCTGTATCACCCGGGTGACAGTGATTCTCAACGGCGCTCCCGCCGTTACCTGCCCCAATGACACCGTAGTTTTCATCGATAGTCTCGGACAGCAGGTTTGTATAGGCGGATTCAATGCAACCGACCCGAACAACAACATAGTAACCCAAACGGTGATCGGCGGAACTCTTGTCGGCGATACCGTCTGTTTCACCCCCGTGATCGGTCTTAATACTCTGACGTTCATCGCCGTTGATGCTTGCGGCTTGGCCGATACTTGCGTAACCCATGTCCAGGCGGCTCTCACTCACGTCGGCTCCTGCCCGATTATCCAGAATCCTTTCGGTGAGACGACCGCTGTATGCGTCTATGGTGATTTCTGCGACACGATCGATGTCGTCGATCCGGACAGCGATTATATCACGGTTACCGTCAGTCTCGGTACGCTGACTCCGCTACTTGACCTTCCCGGTCATTGGCGGGGACTGTATTGCTTCGATGTTCCCGATTCGGCCTGCGGCAACGATTTTGATTATGAAGTGCTGATTACGGCCACTGACGATTCCTGCGGCGGTTGCGATTCGGCATACATCATGATTGAAGTGTTGGGCAAGATCAGCGTTGATATACCTGATTCCATATTCTTATGGCCGGGTTATCAGGATACGTTCCCGGTGCTGATCGATGTGCCTCAGGACTGTTTCTGCATGGGTGGGTTCGAGCTGACCGTTGTTTACGATGCCTCTATATTCACCATTATCGATGTTTTCCCGAGCGATCTTATCGACGGTGCCGAATATTTCTTCGTCAATCAGAACGTACATCCCCAAGGTTGTCCGCTGCCGCCGTCCGGCGCGTTCAATGTGGTGATGATAAATGACTTGAACAACCAGATTACCGCTCCTCCGATTTGCGATTTCGCCGAATCCACTTTCTTTGACGGCAAATGGTATCCCGGCGACGTGTTGTTCTGGGTTGTGGTAATGGCCCGGCCGGATTATAATTATCCGAGCAATTTCTGCCTGCCGATCTGTTTCTACGAATGCGAGCCGCTGAACTATCATTGGAACGCGATAACCGATATTTCCGGTATTTATGTCTGGAAAACCGAGGGTTGCCTCGATTCGATCGGCACGACTAATTATCTTGAACTCGATTGCGGCAACCTCAAAATCTGGCTGCCGGGTGATGTAGTCATCGGCGATGTCAACCACAATTTGCAGCCGTTCGAGGTCGGCGACGCGGTTATGTTGACCAATTACTTGATCGATCCGCTGAATTTCCCGATAGATCTCTGGCAGTACTGGGCCTCCGATGTCAACCGCGACGGCCGGCCGGCCACGATCGCCGATCTGATATACATGCTGAACGTGATAAACGGTACCGTCATTCCCAAAATTTCCCCGGCCCAGGAAGTTCCTGCGGAGCTGTTAATCGGCCGCGATTCCGAGGGACTCACCACGATCAAACTTAAATCGGCAGTACCGGTGGGTGGTTTCGTTCTTGAACTGCCGGTCGGAACAAACACCCTCGAAGACATCCGGGTCGCCGAAAATCTGAATATGGATTACCGGATAAAGTTCTCCGATGGTCTGGTCAGGCTGGTGGTTTACAGCCTGGTTTCCAGCAGTATTGAGGCCGGCGACAACGAGATCATCACCATGAGAAAACCCGTGGAAATCGATCCGTCGTCGGT
>CAZHVC010000150.1:0-5378 GCA_964535765.1 uncultured Ignavibacteria bacterium
GCTGCTATTTCCTCAAGCCCAAAGGGATTCCACTCGGCCTGACTTTGCCTGATGAGATTTCTTTCCGCGACAGTCTCCAGGTGGACAAACTTAAGCTGAAAAAAGACGACGTTCTGGTGATTTATACCGATGGCGTAACCGAAGCCATGAATTCCCGCAATGAACAATACGGCAACGATCGTTTGATGCAGTTTATCAGGGAACATTCCACTTTGACTCCGACGGAATTCGCCGCCGCTCTGGATCAGGATATAATCTCTTTCACGGGTAACGCTCCCCAGAACGACGATATTACGCTCGTGGTCATCAAGGAAAAAATCATGGCCGATGAGCTGGTTTTCGAAAAACGCCGCCGGCTCATTCAGATGGTGGAATTCGAAAAGGTTCCCGTGGAAGAAGCTTGTAAGCAGATGGGAATTTCCCCGGCGACTTATTACAAATACAGAAGGCGTTGGCAACGGGAAGGCGACGCCGGCCTATTGAATAAAAAACTCAGGGCCGACGAGGGTATAAAACACCTCTCTTACTCAGCCCGCCAAAAACTGCTGGCCGCAATCGTCGAGCATCCGGATTACGGTTCCGGAAAGCTTCAAAAGGCGCTTGCCGAGGCGGGCGAGGAATGCTCCGCCAAAAGCGTTTACGCCGAGCTGGTCAATCTCCGGCTGAATTCGAAAGCAAAAAGGCTGGCATATGTCGAACGGGTCGGCAAACTCAAGCCCGAACAAAGGGAACAGCTTGAAAAAGAGATGCTGCGCGAAGAACGTGCTCGCCTGGATCGTCATCAATATGCCGAAAAGCTCAAGCAAAATCTGGAAAGCCGCCATATCGAAAAAATGGCGCAGGACACCGGCCGAATCATAACCCAACTCAAACAGTTTGCCCCGGCCGGCGGGACGGATGTTTACGATGGAATCTCCAAAGAACTCGAAAAGCTCGACGGCGGCTCCGAAATAGCCTCGTTGTTCCGATCGCTCGTCCAAAAAATGACGGCCGGTGGCGATCAGGACGCCGAGAAGCAGGCGGCGACGATTCCGGCGGCCGGCCGAGCGCCTGCGGAATCCGCGACGCCTACGGAGACCGAATCAGAAAAGGTTCGCCAGGCCCCGATCACCGTTCCCAAAAACGCCGAAAAGATCGATATTATGTCTAAGGCGCTTGATCCCGTGGGCGAAATTCCGCAAATGCCCTCGGAGTTCGATGAATACGAGAAAAAGCTGGTCAACAAATTCCGAAAATGATGCATAAATTGGCGATCATCACCTCCAAGGGAGGCACCGGCAAAACCACCACGGCGATTAATTTCGCCCATGCCTGCGCCATGATGGGCAAAAAAACGTTGGCTGTCGATTGCGACGCTCAGGGTTCGCTTTCCTTGTCTTTCGGCTTGAATGGCGCCCAGGGGCTGTCCGACCTGCTGCTAACCGACAGAGTCGATATTTATTCGGTCAGGCCGAATCTGTATCTGGTCGGTTCCGGCCGCAGTGACATATATCTGGTGGAACGATACCTCGTGCAACAAAGCGCGGCTGAATATCCCCTGGCCGCAGCCCTGGAACGGTTTGAGGGGGTGGAGATAGTAATTTTGGATTGCTCGCCTTCGATTAATGTTGTAAATTCGAATATATTATGCTATGCTGATAAGGTTTTAATTCCGGCGTCCATGGACTATTTCGCCATGGAGGGGGCCGCGTTAACGATCAGAATCGTCGATGAAATCGCGGCGGCGACTCGCAAAAGGATTGATGTGTTGGGAATTTTGCCGACATTCTACGATGGGAGGACAAGGATTTCCAAAACAATCCTTGAGCAACTGAAGAGTAAATACGATAAGATGGTGTTCGATACGATGATAAGGATCAACACTCAGATCAAAGAATCGCAACTGCATCACAAAACCATCTTCGAATTTGCACCCTACTCTTCAGGCGCCTACGACTATTATTGCTTTGCCAGAGAAGCACTCGGCAGACTGAATGGATAGGAACCATGAGTGATATAAAGATTTCCGTGGAATCCACAGAAAGCCCGCAGGCCGACGGAGAAATCACCATTATCCGGGTCGATGGCGTCATCGATACCATTACCGCCCACGAGCTGGAAAAGGTGACCAATTCGCTTCTGGCGCAAAAGCGTTTCAAAATCGTCGTCGATCTAGGCGGGGTCGATTACATTTCGTCGGCTGGCTGGGGTATATTCATTTCCAATATCAGGGAAATAAGGTTGAACAACGGCGACATAAAGCTCTGTCGGATGATCCCCAACGTATATGAAATATTCGAGCTGCTCGAATTCGACAGCATCTTGCGGGCCTTCGACAATGTCGAAAAGGCGAAAGCCGATTTCGCGGGCAGTGTTGCGGTCAAAAAACCCGCACCCGTCAAGGCGGAGGTGACCGGTGGAACGGGGGGAAGCAATATCGGCCGGCCGACCATCTCGATGGAAAACATCTCGATCGCCAAAGCGGCCGGTCAGCCGTCCACGACGAAGATTTCCGTTAATGAAACCGATCAATCCGCCTCCACCGGCGCCGCTCGCAAGGAGCCACCGAAAGGACCGCGACGTTTTGAGGATGCTATACTTGACCTCGTGGGCAAGGATCCCTTCTTGAGTGTCGGCGAGATTAAAAAGGAGATTTCCAGGGAGTTTCGCAAGACCGGCTATTTCAAAGTGTGGTGGACGCTGAAAAAATTGGGACTTGGTTCGAAAAGAAAAAGATTCTATTTTGCCCGAACCAGGAATTTTTCCACTTAGGAATCTTAGATGACCTGTGGTCTTGTCGATCCGGCGGAATCGCCATCCTGATCGAAGCAATTTATCGATGGAAATGAAGGCGGCATTTGGCGTTGTGCGCTTTATCAGGAGAAATAAAGAGGGATCGGAGCTGACCGCCGAATTGTATCGGTTGAGAACCGATGCTTTCATCGGCAAAAAAATAACCGAGCTTCAGCGATCGGTCAACTACGCCCTGTCTTGTGGTTTGCGGAAAAACCCCTTGCACATAGCCGCCGAAGAACTGAAAAAACTTTTTGGGCTGGGGAATTTCGTAATTTTCTGCGGCGAGAAAGGGAATTTCGTCCCGATTATGAGTTCGGGCATCAACCTTCGATCGATAAAACCGGTAAAAGTGCCGGTTCTCGATTCCCGCAAAAGAAACAGACTCATGCCGCCGGAATCTTCGCCCAAACTGAAACCGGCCGATATCGAGGGATACCCTGCCGGAATAAACGCCGGATTCGTATTTGCCTACCCCGTTGAGGGGCGCTATTTGCTGTTCGTCGGCGAGGACCCGACCGGCGAATTCGCTCGCTTTTGTTCATTCGACGAATTTAATCGGGAGGTCTGGCAATCGATTATCTGGCTGGCTGAGTCTGGTGCTGCTTTCAAGAAAAGTAGGAACCGTATTAAAGAACTTGAATCGACTATCGAAGAGAACCGCCGCCGTATCGAAAAACTGACTTCCCAGAAACCGGCGCCGCGACCTGAAATTTCCCGCATGATCGAATTGACCAACCAGATTTTCTCGATTTTCGATGAACAGCGCCTGCTCGAAACCATCGCCGGTTACCTGAAAACGACTTTTGCCGCCCGGGGAGTGGTTATCCTGAGCAAGAACGATCGGAGCGGTTTTTCGACGATCGTCGGACGATGGTCGGCCGACATGCCGAACTACAAGCTGGAACTTTCACCGGATTCCGAGGTTATAAAGATGCTGACCAACAGCGGCGGGGCGATCAACGTCAAAAGCAATCAGATTATTGATGATAGTCGGGAGGCGCAGAAAGAAGGATCGGACGGATCGGCCCTGGTCGATAAGCTGACCAAAAAGGGTGAAATAAGCCATATTATAGTCCTTAATGCTCCTGAACGACCGCAGGCGGACCGCGAAAATGATTTGGCGCTGCTGTCCATGATGGCGAATATGGTTTCGCTGGCGTTGGGCAATATCGATCAGTATCGCCTTATTGAAAAAATGTCTTATACCGACAGCATGACCGGGCTTTATAACTATCGCTATTTTTATAAGCGCCTTAACGAGGAAATCTATCGTGCTCGAAGATTCAAGCGCATGCTCTCGCTGGTGATTTTCGATGTCGATAATTTCAAAATCATCAACGATTCTTTTGGCCATCAGGTCGGCGATGAAGTTCTGAAAGGCCTGGCCTCTTTGGTGGTCAGTAGTGTCCGGGCAATCGATGTGGTCAGCCGTTACGGGGGCGAGGAATTCTGCATAATCATGCCCGAAACCGATTTTTCGAGCTGTCAAATATTCATGGAAAGACTCCGCACAAGGATCGAGCAACAGAAATTTGCCGGAGATGACCGGCAGAAAGGATATGAAATATCTGTTTCCATCGGCGGGGCGATTTTTCCCCAGGACGCCCAGACCGCCGATCGTCTCATATATTGTGCCGACATGGCTTTACTCAAAGCCAAGGCCTCGGGGCGCAACTGCACCGTCATGTTCGGCGCCAACATGCTTGAACACGATTCCGATGAAAACGAAAACCAAAACAAGGATAATATCGCTTATGAAACTTAAGAAATACGCCTGTATTTTGTTTTGTCTGGCTGTCATGACCTCGGGTATGGCTCAGGATGCTTACCGGATCGGCGTCGATGACCGCCTCCAGATAAACGTCTGGCAGGAACCGGATCTGGCCGCCACCGTCCGCGTGGGTCAAGATGGCAAAATAACTCTGCCGCTGATCGGTGAAGTGATGGCCGCCGGGCTGACGACCGCCGAACTTGCCCGTAAGATAGTTCAGCAGATATCGTTTTATAATCCCGCGGTTTCCCAGGCCACGGTCGTCGTGATCGAATACAACAGCCAGTTCGTTGTTCTATCCGGGGCGGTCAACAATCCCGGCCGCCATGCTTTCGAAAAAATCCCCAATTTGCTAGATGTTTTGAGCGCGGCAGGCGGCGCCACAGCCACCGCCGATTTGACCCGGGTCTCCATAATCCGTCAGGAAAACGGCCGGGCCAGGGTGATTGATGTGGATCTGGTCAAATATATCCGTGACGGCAACTTGGCGGATCTACCGCCGCTTCAGGCCAAGGATATCATAAATATCCCGGATTCTCCCTATGGAGTGGCGGCTCAACAACTGGCAAGCTCCGGTTATAAGGGGAAGGATATCTATTTCATTTACGGAGCTGTCGCTCAGCCCGGGGTGAAAAATATCAGCGAAGGGCTCGATCTGGTCGATGCCATCTCTTCGGCTGGAGGGAATCGGTATCGGGACGGTGGCACATGCTCTGCGAGGAGTATGACAGCTGCGCCTTCGCGGAACAGGCAATCCAAGTATCCTGCGGGAACGACTCCCCACCGAGCCAGGGTTCGGGTGTCGGCTGGGCCGAGGAGGACTCCACCTGTT
>CAZHVC010000151.1:0-5356 GCA_964535765.1 uncultured Ignavibacteria bacterium
CCGGTTCAAGGCGGCCGCGCTGTCGAGAGCGTTCGGGGCGGTGCGGCAAATAATCGAGGCCAGATCGTTCAGAACCGTGTCATTCCCCGGACCGGTGTAGGAAATATCGCTGTAAAATGCCGCAACATCATCCCATGATATCGATGAATACCGTTTTCCCTCAAAATTGAAATGATTCGGCCTTATCACAATCCGGTAGGAATCTTTCGGAAAACCGATCTGCTTGCCGGTTGATCCCGGAATAAAGCCGGCAAAAAAGATCGTCGAATCGCTCGAATCGAATATTTCGAATTGGCCGGTGGTCGAATAAAATCGGAACGGTATGGACGATTTTACGCCGAGATATGAATTATAGACGGGAATCGCCTGTTGTCGGAAATACTGGGGCAGATAGAGTAAACAGTCGAATTCCATTCGATAGCTGACGCGGGCGACCGATCCATCGCCGCCGTATGGAATCGGGGCGATAATCGTTTTGCTGTCGGCGAAATAATCGGGGCCGTAATCCGAAATTATCCTGATGTCGCCGTCGGCTATACGGACTGTGCCGCCGTCAGGATATGTCGTGGCGATTTCGATCCGTTCGAGGCGGATATGATTGTTGACAGCTATTATTACGCTTTTGGCGGCCGGCTCGGCCGTCGGCCCGAAACGGAACGCCTGCCTGTGGAAAGCGGTTGCTTTATAATCACTGCCGATTGTCAACAATACCGAGTCATAAAGACAAATCGTCGGCGCATTACCGGAGGCCTTTCCCGGAAAACCAAAAAAAATGCACGATATAATACAGAGCGAATATATGCTGCTCGACAATACCGATACTTTGAACATCGGTTGAAATTGCGGTTATTTCAAATAACCGGCGATTTGATTCACCCAGTCGATAAGGAATCGGAAGCGGCCGATCAACAGCGAGATGCGCGACATGACGGTATAGCCGAATGTCGAACCGAAACCGATCATCAGTATCCACACGCCGAATCTGGCCATACCGCCGACGATCCCTTTATGCTGCATGGAAAAGTAAAAATAGGCAAGCCCGCAAATAGTGCCGATTATCACGATGAGGTCTTTCAGAATCGCCGCCAGCGATCCTCCCAGAGGTATCATGCTTGCCCGCATCTGTTCGACCGTGAAACTCTGCAGATACAACGGCAGCGCCACCCCCGCGGATATGGCTAGATAAAAAGCGATCGGCCAGCGGGAAAGCCAAGAGACTTTGGGAAAGAAACGAGTGAACATTATCAGCCCGCCGATACCAGGAATAACGCTCAATAGCAGCCGCCCCGTTTCCTCGGCCAACGAGCCGCCCGGCGTGATCACCGCCTTGAAACCGTTTGTCAGCGGTTCAAGCCAGAGCACAACCAGCGATTGATGATATAGAACAGCGATCCAATAACCGGCGGACAGCCCGACTATCAGATGCTCAGCCAGCCTATAAAAGGGGTTGTCTTTATACAAAAATGAGAATATCGATAAAGTCAAATAGGCACCGAGCGTATACCAGAGAACCGTTCCCAGCGAAACCTGCTCCATATCAACCTTTTTTCTTCCTCGAAGAGAAATAAGCGATATTGCCGACCAAAATGAAAATCACTATGACGCTGTGGGCGATCGATTGGACATCCATGGCCCGCGTCGCCAGACCCGGATGATTGATCAATTTTTCGTATTCAGCCGCCCCTTTCAGGCCGCCGATAAGACCGAATATCTGATTGGATGACAGAAACGCATAATAGTCGGTGGCCATGACGGCCGTGACCCCTATCGCCAGCGGAGCGCCGTACCGCGTATGGGCGTAATTTATCCAGTAATCGACTCCGGATGTGGCATTGATATTAACGATCATGGCGCAGCTCGAATAATTATACACCCCGGCCATCATCGGCAGGCTGTCGAGCAGGTTGCCGTAATAGTCACGCGGAAACGGTTTACGGAAATCCTCGCCCATGTTCAGAATCACGATTCCCGGATAAGGTTTGTAGCCCAGAAATACGTAATCCTCGCCGTATTTGCGGCCGTATTCAGCGGCTATCAATTCGAGGTCGTTTTTGATGATCGTCACACCCTCGATCTGCAAGGCGGTGGAAATAACTTTGATCCCTTTGGAAAAACAATGCCGCAGAATCGCATAAGCCATCGGCTGGAGTTCGGCCATGGTGGCCGGGTCGTATTCCATGGGGATCATTATGATCGAACCGGCCTTAAGACTGTCGATCCTGTCGTAAACATTTTGCACTTCTTTCGTAACCTGCACCGGCAGTCCAATCGGAAACAAAATCGGGACGAATACCACGATCCCGATAACCAGGTAAATCCAGCGCCGGTCAATATTGATCAGCCGTAGCCAGAAACCGTCGTGCGGTTTTTGCTCCCCGTTCATTTGCCGTCTCCGCCGAGCCAAGTTCTTTCGATGCCGAGAATGATTTTAAGCGAGACAGCCGCCACACCCAGACCCACCCCTATGTAAATCGTCCTTTTGGCGGCCGTGTTCGGAACGTACAATAGAAACTCCGAGATTTTCGCAAGCTGCAAGGGTTCAGGAAGCCAGCCGCTGATGATTTCACCGATCGGCACCCGACCCAGCATCACTATGACCGCCGCCAGCAGAAGCAGCGTCGACAACACCGTGCGGGCCCGAAACGCCCGATAGGCGGCGCTGGCGATAAAGAAAGCCAGCAGGGCAAACATGGTGGCGGTCACCGACGAAAGCCCGAATCGATACAAATTGATGAACAATTTATTTTCCATGCCGCCGAACAGGCCCAGGCCGGCCATCCCCACCAGCGAAATGATCGTAACGTAAGAATACCCCCAGCCTTCTTTTTTGAATCTGATTTTGCCGTAATGGACGCTCAAAAGCGAAGCGATCCCGATCACCATCGTGAAAATGCCGATTATGATCGTCCAGTTGTTGAACTCCTGATAGATATTGGAGGAAACACGGTGAGGGACGAAATATTGAAAGGCCATGAAAACACCGAAAAACAGCACTATCAAAAGCGGTATTTCTCTTTTCACGGTCGATCCTTCGGGCAACGGTTTGTTTTATGAACCATGGCTGCAGAACAACCCAAGATAACCCTCCCGCCGCTTCTATCCGGCATTGAACCAGGCAGCGAACGATTTCCAGCCGAAAGTGGCGAATATCGTGCCGAGAATTATCAATGCGGCGATCGTCACCTTTCCCCAATCCTGTGCCTTGAGTGTGCCCAGTTGCTGTGGTTCTTTGGATAGATAGGCGCTGGCGGCATACAATTCCTCTCCCATCAGCACGAAATCGCAGGCGCAGACGAAAAACGGAATTTGCACGAGCTGATCCGTTCCGGCGATTTGAATCGACCCGGCCACAAACCCCGTCTCGGCCAATACCAGCGATTCGGCATAAAACATCCCCATATAAAAATTGGTGGCGGTTTTTTCGCGAAGAATTATGCCGTTGACGGCGGCCGTATAGGGAAACTGATCCTGAGTTACATAGAAAATATCCTTCGGGTCATACAAATCGGGTTTGCCGGCGGCCGAATACGCCTCTTTGACGACCTCCTGACATACGGTCATGACGACAGGGTCATAATTGGGCACTATCACCCGGGTGTTGTATTCAGCCGTTTTCCGGGCTACCCGAGCCAAAATCGTGAAAGCGGCGATCGTGGCGACATCGGCGGCCGTGCCGAGCCCCGGCACATAAAGTATCGGGCGGCCCATCTCCGTCGCCCGTCCTATAGCCTCATCGACGGCGTTGATTCCGGCTATCGGCCTGACTTTGAACGTGTATCCTTTGCGGGCGCGCCTGATGAACAACACGGCGGTGGTGCTGAACAAAAGCATCAAAATCAAGATAGGTATGCGACCGGTATGAAACCATTGCCCGGCGGCCACACCGGTTCCTGCCTCCAGGGCCGCCGACTCGATTCCCCTTTCAATATAGACGAGCCGATAAAAATAGGGGGTATTGTCTTCCAAGCCGGAATCTTCATAGCGCAGGGTGTTTCCAGGCAGCTTAGCCACCAACTCATAAGGCCCGGCGGCCGCCGCTGACCGATAAACGGCGATTTCACCTGCCTGCCCCGGCGCCGAAATGGAAGAAACAAGTTCCCATTCGAGAATCAGCGCCCCGCCCACGTCGTTCGGCTTATCGGATATGCGGCAGGTTCTGATAGGATTCAAGGGAACCGCCGGCGTGGAGTCGGGCGAAACCGCGCTTTCTTGGGCGCCTGTCGGTATCGATATATTGAACAAAAAAAAGAAAGCCGCGAATTTGGCAATCTGCCGCATATTTCAATTTACTCAATACAACCAAATATAACAAGAAAAAACGAGCGCATGTTTTCCCTGCCCGCCTGCGAGTCGGACCGCCCCGCGCCGGGATTCCACATAAACCGGATTACGAAAGCGAATACCGCCGCTTATGCCGAATCGACGCAAGGAGCGATAGGGATTTTACCGGGCGACGGCGCAGGGGTGCATGTCGAACCACCCCTGCCTGCAATATCGCCCCGACAATAAATCATGAGCCGCCTATGAAAGCCACCAACCCTCTCACATAGTCGTTAATGAAGATCACCCTTTGGACAAGTAACGCGATACGCCCCATAACCGTCATCCCGAAACCGGCTCCAAAACCGATCATGATGACGTAAATTCCAATGCGCGAAACCGTTCCCATCGCTCCCTTGTGCGGCAGCGAAAAGAAGAAATAGACCAGCGCCGATACCACCGCCAGGACGATCAGAAAAGTATTGAATCCGGCGTAATCGGCCGTTATCGGCATTCCGATCGTGGCTTGAAGCTGTTTGAAAAGAAACGTGTATAAAGTCACGGTTATCGTTACACCGGAAGATATGCCTATATAGAAAGCGATCGAATATCTCGACAGCCAGGCGTATTTCTTGGAAAATCTGGTCCACATCAGCACCCCGAGCATGGCGGGGATAATATAATGCAGTTGGCCCTGGACGAAAATCGGGGTCAGAACCTTGTCGGTAAAATTAGTATGAAAAAGGAGCATCGTCCAATACCCCGTGGCGATACCGGCCACCAAACGCTCGGCAAACTTATAAAACGGGTTGTCCCGGTAAAGAAAACTGAAAATGCAGAGCGTCAGAAACACCGCGATGCCGTTGAGAATGGCCTGTTCGGTCGTCATCGTCGTCATCGGCCGCCTCCAAGCTGTTGTTTTTGTTTGCGGGTGGCGAAAAAGGCTATGTTGGAAATAATGATAAAGGCGATGATCACCGAATGGGCGATCACCTGATAAGCCATCTGTTCCTTGCCTTTGCCCGGAAATCCGACGAGTTCTTCATACTCGGCGGCCCCTTTTACCCCGGGAATGATACCGAATATCTGCCCTGAT
>CAZHVC010000152.1:0-5355 GCA_964535765.1 uncultured Ignavibacteria bacterium
GATTCTCGAAACGCTTCGCCAAGTCAACGATCCGGAACTGAACAGGTCAATCGTCGATCTCGGCATGGTCGGCCGGATCGAGGGAAACGACGGCAATGTCCGAGTGCATATCAAATTGACCGTGCCGGGATGCCCGCTGAAGCAGAAAATCGACGAAGACATACGGGCGGCCCTGGCGGTTATGCCCGAAATCAAGAACGTGACCGTGGATTTTTCTATCATGTCGCCGGAAGAGAGAATGGCCCTGACCGGCAAAATTTCCGGGCAAAGCAAATCCCCGATTTTCGACGATGTTCGAGTGAAAAACGTCATCGCCGTCGCTTCGGGAAAAGGAGGCGTCGGCAAATCGACGATAACCGTGAATCTGGCCTGCGCTTTGAAAAACGATGGCTATAATGTCGGTATCGTCGATGCCGACGTTTATGGATTTTCGATCCCGCGGATGATGGGAGTCAACGCCCTGCCTACGGTCATCGATGAAACGATAATACCGGTGATAAAAAACGGCATCAAGATCATTTCGATGGGGTTTTTCGTGGAGGAGGACCAAGCCGTCCTCTGGCGCGGACCGATGCTTCACAAGGCCATAGTCCAATTCCTGACACAGGTGTTCTGGGACAAGCTCGATTTTCTGCTAATAGATCTGCCGCCGGGAACGGGCGACGTCACGCTTTCGATCGCCCAGACGATCAAGGAATCCCATCTGCTGATAGTTACCACCCCTCAGCCGGCGGCTGCCGGCGTGGCCCAGAGGGTAGCCGAGCTTTCCCGCAAGGCCAATTTCCGGATTCTCGGCGTGGTGGAGAATATGTCATATTTCGTCTCGGCGAATGGCGAAAAACAAACGATATTCGGCGAAGGAGGCGGGGAGGAACTGGCCCAAAAACTTGGCCGCCCTCTGCTGGCGCGCATTCCGCTTGAAACGGTTATAAGAGAAGGCGGTGATACGGGAGTTCCGGTGGTGGAGTCGGTCAAAGGCGAAGGACCTGCAATTTTCAAGTCACTTGCCGAAAAGATTACCAAGATACTCAAAGTTTGATTTGTTCAAAAATCGGAGCGGAAATTGAGAGAAAAAGTGGAAAAAGCGATTGAGCAGATAAGGCCGTATCTGCAGGCGGACGGCGGCGATTGCCAGCTGGTTGACGTCAGTCCGGATGGAGTCGTGCGACTCAAATTGACGGGCGCCTGTCATGGCTGCCCCATGTCGACGATGACTTTGAAAATGGGAATCGAACGGGCGCTTAAACAGATTGTCCCAGAGGTCAAAGAGGTTATCGCCTGATCCGCCCGGAGCGACATTCGGCCTGAAGCCGACCATATCCGCAGAATGAAATCAGCCACCTTGCCGAAAGCTCAAACCGGCAGGGATCTTCTATGCGTCCGAACGAAATGTCTATGACCGAATTGATCACCGAGCGCATAAAATCCACCGCCTTGAATCTCGGTTTCGATCTTGTCGGCATCGCCAAAGCCGAATATGATCCGATTGCTCACGACAGGCTTTTGACCTGGATAGACAAAGGGTATGCCGGAACGATGAAATACATGGAAAGAAGTCCGCGCCGCAGAGTCGATCCGGAGCTGACGCTCGAAGGTGCAAAATCGATAATTACGGTGGCCATGAGCTACCGACAAGAACCATGTTATTCAAAGTCAGAGCCTTATGTCTCTATCTACGCCAGGGGAAAAGTGTATCAGGAGGTCATTAAAGAAAAGCTGCAGTCACTGGCGGAGGAAATTCGGAAAATCAAACCAGGCTCCAGAACGAAAATCGCCGTGGACACCTCGCCGGTCATGGACAAATTATGGGCGAAAGATTCGGGGATCGGCTGGCAGGGGAAAAATACGCTGATTATTAACGAGCGGTTGGGCAGTTTTCTTTTTCTGGGCGAAGTTTTTACGGATATCGAACTGGTTTTTGATACAAAAACAAGAGACCTTTGCGGCTCGTGCAGCAAATGCCTTGATGTCTGTCCGACCGGCGCTTTGCTAGCGGCCAATCAACTGGATGCACGACTTTGTATCTCATATATGACGATAGAAGACGCCGACAACGAATCAAACTACCCTCAAATCGGCAACAATATTATGGGATGCGATCTCTGCCAATTGGTTTGCCCATATAACCAGAGAGCGGTAACCGGCCAGAATGCGGCCTTGCAAACCCGGTCAAGAATCGATTGGCAAAGGAAAAATTCATGGACTATTAAGTCCGACAATGAATTTCAAGCCATATTTTCCGAAACTATTCTTGCCAAATATGGATTTAATAGATATACAAAGATACTTTCGGCGGTTCTGAACAATCTGAAAACCGCCAAAGGAAAATCTCGGGGAAATAATGACAACTGAATATTCAACAGAGCAGAGGTGAAAATGCAAATATCACGGAAAGCCGACTATGCCTTGCGAGCCATGATCTATGTGGCGGCGATCAACGGCCAGAGAACTTGCAGTATCAACGAGATAGCCGAAAGCGAAAAGATACCGCGGGAATACTTGGCCAAGATTCTGAAAGAATTGACCCAGAAAGGATTTTTGATCAGCTATAAGGGCGTCAACGGCGGGTATCGTATCGCCAAGGGACGCGACCAGATAACTTTTCTTGACATTTTGGAGGCCATGCAGGGTCCATTCGCCGTTGCCTCCTGCAACATGCCCGAACATGACCAGAGCGGCTGCCGCGGAAAAGACCGCTGTCCGGCTTATCCGTTCTGGGATGACTTGCAGAGAAAGCTGATCAAGATTCTAACGGATATGAACCTCGGCAAGGTCGATTATTCGAAATATTATTCTTTCGCCAAATCCCCGACAAAAGTGATCGCCTGACAGTATCGTCGTAGCGGAGGCCATGAACCCGAAAAAACCGAAAGCGATCGCTCTATATTCGGGCGGCCTCGATTCGACGCTGGCGATTCTGGTCATGATGAGGCACGGCGTTGAAATCGAGGCCGTCAAGTTTCTGACCCATTTCGGCTGCGATATAGGCGATCATTCCTCCTGCGGCGCCGATCCCTACCCGGCCGCCGAACAATTCGGGTTCAACGTTCGATTATCCCATCTCGGCTGGAAATTCGTCGAGATCGTGCGGAACCCGAAACACGGCCATGGCCGCAATATGAATCCCTGTATAGATTGCCGCCTGCTGATGCTGAAAGAGGCGCGCGACTATATGGAAATGACGAAAGCCGATTTTATCATAACCGGCGAGGTTTTAGCCCAAAGACCGATGTCGCAGATGCGCAGGACGATGGAGATGATCTCCCGCGAGTCGGAGCTCGACGGCCGCTTGGTAAGGCCGCTTTCCGGCAAATTGCTGCCGCCCACCAAACCGGAGATCGACGGTCTGATAAAAAGAGAATGGCTTCTGGATATCTGCGGCCGCTCGCGCAAGCGCCAGATCGAACTTGCCCGCCAGTTCGGGCTGCGTTCATATCAGACACCGGCCGGCGGCTGCCTTCTGACCGATGAAAATTACTCGGCCCGTCTCAGGGATTTATTCACCTTCGGGGGCGGAATCGAATTCAACGATTTTAATTTGTTGAAATACGGCAGGCATTTTCGAATCAGCCACAAAGTAAAACTGATTCTCGGGCGCAATCAGAAAGAAAACGAAACCCTGCTTTCGTTGGCCAAGCCGGACGACACGATCCTCGAGGTAATCGATATCGGTTCGCCTGTCGGGATTCTGCGGGGAAACGCCGAGCCGGCCGATATCGAAAAATCCGCCGGAATCATCGTGCGGTTCAGCGATGCCAGAAACGCCGCCAGCGCCGTGGTCGCGGTCCGCTCCGCGCATTCGTCAAGGCAAATAGACTCGGCGGCGGCCGACGACACCTTGATCGCCCAATGTAAAATCGGCAAATAATCTTTTCGCTGGCAAAATCGTAGTATAGCCTCATAGTTTAAGCTACCAGACCAGCCGTCGGGTGCGGCGGCTTAGACTTTGGCATTGCCGAAGCGTCGGTTTGCTGCTATTATTGGCCGACATGACACAGGACGCCAGAAAATTGGCAGGGGCAACGGCGGCCAGCCTGATCAGCCTGGTGATTTATATCAAGACGATCTGCCCGACCGTTTACGGCGGCGACTCCGGTGAATTGACGGCGGTGGCCTACACGCTCGGAATCGCTCATCCGCCGGGTTACCCGCTTTATACCCTGATCGGACGAACCATTCTGATGTTTCCTTTCTCTTCGCCGGCACTGATTATGAATATATCGGCGGCGTTGCTGGCGGCGTTTTCCGTATTCGTCGCCTTTTTCATCATTTGCGAATTAAGACGTTTCAGGATCGCGGAAAACCGGCATGAGCTGACAATTCCTTTTTTGGGAGCGATTCTCTGGGGAATGTCGCGAACGTTATGGAGCAACGCCAATGCCGCGGAAGTATATTCTCTCGGGATGGCGATCTCCTGCTCGATAATCCTCGTCTTTTTGCTGGCCGAGAGATTGCGGGACGGTCGTCTGATCATCCTCCTCTTTTACCTGCTCGGCTTATCCTTGACCAATCATCTGACGGCGCTGTCGTTGTTGCCGCTTGCCTTGGCGGCCGGTTGGAATTTCAAGTTCGACTTCCGGCGATGGTTCATGGCGGCCCTGGCGGTATCGATCCCACTGACGCTGTATCTTTACATCCCGATTAGATCGGCAAACTGGCCAATTATCGATAGGGCTCATCCGGCGCGACTTGGGGAATTCATCGATCATATTACAAGCGCCCGGTATCGCGGCTATCTGGCCGATTTTTCGCCGGTCGATTTTGCTGTCAACTTGAAACGCTTCATTCATGTTTTCGGCGCGGAATTTCCTCTGTCGTTCATCGGCCTGGCCGGCCTGGTTCTGCTGGCGATCAAAAGGCCGCCACTGGGAATACCGATGCTGCTGGTGACCGCCATCAATATCGGATTTGCCGCGATGTATGAGATTCTCGATGTCGAGCCCCAATACCTTATAGCCATATTTTGCGCCACCTGCGGCCTTGCCTATCTGGCGATCGAGCTTTCGCTATTGCTGCGTCGTCGGTTGAATCAAATCCTTGCGGGGACAGCAGCAGCCGCCATAATGGCTGTGATCGTCGCGGCTGCCGTCGCTCCTGATCATCGGCGGCGCCGCCCTTGGGCTGCTATCAAGCAGCCTGAAGCTGGATGTGCTGCATGACCCAAACGGCATCGCCCCGTTCATGGGACTGAAGGGCCGCGCCCGCCGTGTTGTGACCCTCCACGACGCCTTTGCCTACGTTCACCCAGAAAACCACAATCGCCTGGACAACTGGCGCTATCGGCGCCATCTGCCCGCGGCTGCGCGAAGCACGGATGCCATCATCACGGTGAGCGAGGGTTCGCGCCGCGACCTG
>CAZHVC010000153.1:0-5344 GCA_964535765.1 uncultured Ignavibacteria bacterium
CTTGGATTCAGCTTTTTTTCGCTTACCAAGGCCTATTTTGGCGAAACCACTTTTCCCTCGATGGGGAATTTTCTGGCGAGTTATCAAGGAATCGAAAAGGGTTATTTCTCAGGTATAGTGCCGGCTTATATTTTTCTGTTGATCACGATCGGCTTGAATCTTTGGGTGCTTTACCGCGGCATTACGAAAGGGATTGAAACCCTCGCCAAAATCGCTATGCCTTTGCTTATCATCTTCGCGATAATTTTGCTTATCAGGGTGATCACAATAGGAACCCCCGACCCGGTTAATCACCCCGATTGGAACGTCAAAAGCGGTTTCGCGTTCTTATGGAATCCCGATTTCAGTCGACTCACCAGCGCCTCTGTATGGCTTGCCGCCGCCGGCCAGATATTTTTTACGCTCAGCCTTGGACTCGGTTGTATTCAGGCCTATGCCAGCTACGTCAGGGAAAACGAGGACATCGCTCTCGGTGGACTATCGACGGCCTCCCTCAATGAGTTCATCGAGATAATTTTCGGCGGAGGTATAGCGATTCCGATTGCGGTCGCTTTTTTCGGAATAACGGTGACACAAGAAATAGCACAGGGAGGGGCATTCAATCTCGGTTTCGTGTCGATGCCGATTATTTTTCAGAAAATTCCGCTGGGTGGTTTTTTCGGATTTCTCTGGTTTTTGCTGCTCTTTTTTGCCGGAATCACATCATCGGTCGCACTTGCCCAGCCGCTTATCTCATTCCTTAAAGACGAATTGAATTTAAGCCAAGGAAAAGCCACCGCCGTTATCGGCCTGGGAACGATAATCTGCGTGCAATTCGTGATCTTTTTCCTGGGCCATGGATTTCTGGATGAACTGGACTACTGGGCCGGCACTTTCGGCCTTGCTTTCCTGGCGCTTTTCGAGGTGATAATTTTCGCCTGGATTTTTGGCATGAAAAGAGGCTGGGAGGAAATAACCCGCGGAGCGGAAATCAGGGTGCCGAAGGTGTTTTATTATATAATCAAATATGTCACGCCGGCTTATCTTTTGTTTATTTTCGTCAATTGGATTATTCGCGATGCCATTCCCATACTGCTTATGAAAAACGTTAGCGCGGCCGACCTGCCCTATCGCTGGGGAGCAAGACTGCTCATGATTGTATTGCTTGGGATTTTGATGTTGCTTGTCAGGTTGGCCTGGAAGAAAAAAACAAACAGAGCGGAAAATCGGAGATAGACCGTGGAATTTACATTGGCCGGTAAGCTTTTCCTGGCGATAACTTGGGGACTGGTGATATGGCTGGTGGCATATTGTTTCTGGAAAGTGTTCCGCCCCGTCAAAAAGGATCACCATTCCCCTCGCAGCCGAACCTGATCTGCAATTTCACGCCTTGGCGATAAAACGGACCTGCCGTAACTTCGTCCGCAATTATCGCGATAAACATGGATATAGGGAGCATTCCCCCTTTCTTTGCGTCCATCGGCGAACGCCAATATTGACTAAGTCGGCCCTATATGCTAAAATCTTCCCCTAAGAACTGGAGGAAAATTGGAAAATATCAACGAGCTGGTCAGATACCGGCTGGAAAAACTGGAACGATTGAGAAATATCGGAGTAAATCCCTATCCTTACCGTTTCGAGAAAAGCCACGGCGCAGCCGAAATTATCTCGGAATTCGACAGGCTTGCAACCTCGGAAACCACGGTGCGGGTGGCCGGAAGAATAATCAGCATCAGAAGTCACGGCAAGACGGTTTTCGCCACGATCGAGGATTCATCGGGCAAAATACAAATATACGCCCGGCGAGACGATTTAGGAGAAAACTGGCGTTTTTTCGAATTGATGGATATCGGTGATATTATAGGAGTCGAGGGAACCGTATTCCGCACCCGCATGGGTGAAATAACGGTCAGGGTCAGGCAAGCGGAGATGCTGGCCAAGTCGCTGAGACCTCTGCCCGAGAAATGGCACGGTCTTCAGGACAAGGAATTGCGTTATCGACAACGGTATCTTGACCTGATCGCTACGCCGGAGGTCAAAAACAATTTTATCCGGAGGGCGGCGGTGATAAGAGAATTGCGGCGATTTCTCGATGACAGGGGCTTTATCGAAGTCGAGACGCCTGTCTTGCAGCCGCTCTATGGCGGCGCCGCGGCGCGGCCGTTCATCACTCATCATAATGCCCTCGATATTGATCTTTACCTCCGAATCGCCGATGAGCTTTATCTCAAACGGCTCATTATCGGCGGTTTCGAAAAGGTGTATGAGCTTGCCAAAGATTTTCGCAATGAGGGGATGGATCGGCTGCATAATCCCGAATTCACGATGCTTGAATTTTATTGGGCTTACGCCGATTATACCGACCTGATGCCTTTTCTCGAGGAAATGCTCCGGCAGATTTCGATGGTGGTCAGCGGAACGCAGGTATTGAAATTCGGGGCTCACACGATAGATCTGTCCAAGCCGTTCAGGCGGCTTTCCTATTTTGAATCAATCAAGGAATCCTGCGGGGTCGATATTATCGATTTGAGCGAGGCTGAACTTGGAAAACTGGCTTTGCAGCTCGGCTTGGATGTCGCCGGCCTTAAAGGGCGGGGCGACTATTTCGAGGCCTTTTTCGACAAGTTTGTCGAACCAACCTTGATTCAACCGACTTTCTTGATGGATTTCCCGGTCGAGCTCTCGCCTCTGGCAAAGGTTCATCGACACGACAAGCGATTGGCCGAAAGGTTTGAGCTTTTCATCGCCGGATTCGAATTCGGAAACGCCTTCTCCGAGCAGAACGACCCGCACGACCAGAAAAAGAGAATGGAGGAGCATGCGGCGCTGATTGAAAGAGGGCATGCCGAGGCCGCCCCGGTCGACTGGGATTTCATCAATGCACTCGAGTATGGTATGCCGCCGACAGCCGGCTACGGTTTGGGAGTCGACAGACTGGTCATGCTGTTCACCGATTCGCCATCGATAAGAGATGTCATTCTTTTTCCAACAATGAAACCTGAAAGTTGATCTCCCTGTGTCTCTTGAATTCGATATCGCCAAGCGATACATGAGCTCGCGGCATCGTTATGCATTCGTGTCGGTAATAACCCTGATTTCGATAATGGGGATAATTATCGGCACGGCGGCGCTGGTCATCGTCCTTTCGGTTATGAACGGTTTTGAATCGGAAATCCGCTCCAGGATATTGGGAACGGGCTCGGATATAATCGTCAGCAACGTTTCCGGCGAGGGGATTGATGATTGGCAGGCGCTGGCGGAAAAAATACGAAACGTCCCTGGGGTGATCGCCTTGTCGCCGGTCGTGCAAAGCAAATCGGCGATCGCCAGTCGGAACGAATCGGACGGGGTTCTGGTAAGGGGGATAATCCCTGAGCTTGAAGCCGAAGTCAGTAGTATCGACAAATATCTGCTTACCCAAAAATCGACTTTCGCGACCAATGATTCCGAACTGGTCGGAATCTGGCTCGGGGTGAATCTTGCCGATCGGTTGGGAGTGGGGGTTTACGATAAAGTAAAGCTGTTTTCGTTGAGGGATGCGGTCGGTGGAATCGGCGGGCTCATTCCCAAGGCATTACCCTGTCAGGTTACCGGGATTTTCGAAACCGGGATGTACGAGTATGACGCCAACCTGGTTTACATCCCCCTGGCTGCGGCACAATCTCTGTTCAATATCGAAAACCGGATTTCGGACATAGCCGTAAAAACAAATGATTACAATGACGCAGACCGCATAGCCAGGGCAATCGATGAGGTGATAGGGTTCCGCTATTATTCTACGGACTGGAAGGTTCTGAACAAGAATCTTTTTTCCTGGATGACTCTGGAAAAGTGGGCCAGCTTCATCATCTTATCCCTGATAATCGCCGTGGCCGCTTTTAATATCATTTCATCCTTGATCATGGTTGTGCTCGAGAAGAAGAAAGATATCGGCATTTTGATGTCGCTTGGTTTGAGTGGAAATCGAATCAGAAAGATATTTATGTTTCAAGGAATTACCGTCGGATTGTTCGGCGGAGCGCTCGGCTGCCTGCTGGGATTTTTGCTTTGCCTGTGCCAACAATCTTTCCATATCATCACCTTGCCGGCCGAATACTATTTCATAAGTGCGTTGCCGGTTAAAATGAAGGCGCTTGATTTTTTATCGGTCGGCTCGGCCGCCTTTCTGCTGTCGTTGCTGGCCACTATCTACCCGGCTACGCGCGCGTCGAGCCTTAATCCGGTGGAGGCTATCCGCTATGAATGAGAACGGCCGGCGTCCGCCAACGAGTGCATATATCCTTAATGCGGAATCGTTATACAAGTCGTATTTATCTGGCAATGAAACACTTCAGGTGCTGAAGGGTTCAACAATAAGGGTGAGACAGGGGGAGATGGCAGTGATCCGGGGAGCCTCCGGCACCGGGAAATCGACCTTGCTGCATATCTTGGCGACTCTCGATAAGCCCGATTCGGGGAAAATAGAATATGACGGGGTTGATATTAAAACCATGAATAACAAGGAATTAGCAAATTTCAGAAATTCACGCGTCGGTTTTGTTTACCAATTCCATAACCTTTTGCCGGAGTTCACCGCTCTGGAAAACGTGATGATGCCCGGTTTGATCGCCGGCGGAAAAAAAGTACGTCTGAAAGAAAAAGCCCTGGAATTGCTGGAAAGGGTGGGCGTTTCCGCCAGGGCCGACCATCGCCCGAACCAGTTATCGGGGGGCGAGGCTCAAAGAGTTGCCGTCGCCAGGGCACTATTTAATAAACCGAGCATAGTATATGCCGATGAACCTACTGGGAACCTTGATTACCGGACGGCGGAGGAGTTGTTGGAACTATTCTTTGAACTCAATAGAGAACTCGGCCAAACGTTCTTGATTGCTACCCACAACGAACGAATGGCCGGTCGCATAGCCAGAAGATTTATTATTGAGAACGGATTAATTCTCGAGGATAGTTGTATTTGAGATACACCGAATTCGCAATGGGGTCATGGAACAGATATGCGGCGAATTAGGTTTAATTTTTAGAAGAGGTGACAATGCTCTGTCAGGACTGCAATAAGCGGGAAGCGGCTATACACCTTACCCAGATCATAAATAACGAAAAGGTGGTGCTTAATCTCTGCAAGATTTGTGCCGAAAAGAGGGGGTTTCATTCACCATTTGAACAGATCCCCTTTCCGCTGGCCGAATTCGTGGCGGGAATGATCGGCCCGGCGAAGGCGAAAAGCGGCAGAAACGCCAGGTCTGAAAAGCAGGAAACCAAATGCAAATCTTGCGGCCTGACATTCTCCGAATTCGGCAAAATCGGCAGATTGGGCTGTGCCGCCTGTTACGATGCCTTTCGTGCGGAATTGACCGACATTCTTCGAAAA
>CAZHVC010000154.1:0-5331 GCA_964535765.1 uncultured Ignavibacteria bacterium
GCGATAAACCGCCGCCAGCTCATACCCATCGATTTCCGGAAAGCGCCGCGGCAATAGAGCATGCTGGATCTCCTGAGCTACTTGCATTTCTTTTTGGAGGCGCTCCTGCTCGACGATATTGGCTTGAGCCGATTTGAATTTGAGCGTTATTTCGTTGAATGCTCTGGCGATTTCGGAAAATTCGTCGGACCCCTCCACCGGCAAGGTTTCGTCGAGATTGCCCTGGCCGATCTTCAAAACGCCTTCGGTGAGTTTTTGTATCGGTTTCACGAAATAATTGGACAGCAGATAGACAGCGCCTAATCCCAAAAGCAGTCCGCCCAGCGAAAACAAGATCATCATCCGCCGCGATCGAGACAATTGTTCGGCAAGTTCGGAGCGACTGAAAACAAAATTCAAACGGCCGAGATGGCGATCGCCGGCGGGGATATCGACTATCAAGTAGAAAATCCGGCCGTATTGGTCTGAATCGACCGGCTGAAATGTATCGAATTGATTGCTATCCACGCCGGCCGGATATTCGTGTCGGGACAACATTTTTTCCGGGTTTTTGGCATCGGCCCAGATCCGTCCGGAATCATCGACCACCACCGCATTCAGCAGGATCGGATTCCCTTTGATCGCCGAGGCGACCAGGTTCAGCAGTTCGAGCTCGTTGTCCACCATCATTTTGTCGGCGGCGTTCAAAGCGGTGGTGTGGGCGAAACTCAAAGCCTCGGAGAAAAAACGCCCGCGTATGGTGTTCGAACTGCGGTTGTCATAATAGAAAAATACGGCGGCTATTATGGCGCAGACGACCAAAGACGCCCACAAGGCGAATTTCAGCCTGATTGACATTCCTTGCGGTTTCGGCAGCACTTGCGCTTTCGGCTGGATCGTTTTGGCCATGCGCAGTTCGTTTTCGCCGTCGCGGGAAATGTAATCGACTGAATCCATCATTTTGCGGATTAAATAGAGTCCCAGACCGCCCTTGCGGCCGGTTTTTACGTAGCGATCGAGATCGGGGGTGGCCGCGGTCGCCCGGTCGAAATCGAAACGGCGGCCTTTATCGTAAATGGAGAAACTGACCTTGGTCGGGCTCTTTCTTATTTTGATCCGAATGGTTCCCGGGGCATAGAGATAGGCATGGCGGATAACGTTGGTGCAAGCTTCCTCGATAGCCAGCAGGATGCCGTTGCGGTCTTTGTTGGAGAGATTGACATCGGCGATAGCGTCATTGACCGAACGGCGGATATCCTCGAGCATTTTCTCGTCGGCCGCAAAACTCATGAATATTTCGGAGGGTCTCTTTATAGCCATAATTCCGCCAAATCTGAAATCAATTATAAATATCGGTATCTGGAATGTAAAGCCTATTTAAGGGCGGTTGGTTCCAATGAAACTGTTTCGCCTCAGGGGAGTCGTTGAAAGAACTACGGTCAGGAATTCGGGAGGCTTACCCCCTGGCGGAATTACGCAAAGCTATTCCGGCATTCCCCCATATTTGTCCAAGATGGACTCCGGAATATATCCGAGAAATCCGTTGCGGGCAAAAATATCGATACTATCAATCTTATGAAATGAAAGTTCAGCTTTCCGATAGAGGAAGTTCCCCCAGAAACGAAAAGAGCGGCCTTCTTATCTCTTCGAATGTTTTTTCCCGTCTATGGCTTACCGAAACTATATACTATATGAGATACTATATGAAGCTTCACGTTTATGTTGGGCTATAGGGCGACCAAATCAGCCAGCCTTTAAGAATGCCGGAGTAAATCAGGAGCAATCCCGACTGATTAGTTCACCTTATCAAGACAATCTTTTTCGCCGTGCTGTTGATCCCGTCGCTCAAACGGACCCAGTATATTCCGCTGGCCATACCCTGCGCGCTCCAGGCTATTTCATGGGCACCGGCTTCCAAACGGCCGTCATGCAATATGGCCATAATCTGGCCAAGGATGTTGCAAATTTGCACCGAGTAATCGCCCGTGGAAGGCAATTCGAATCTTATTTTGGTCGACGAATTGAAGGGATTGGGATAAATCGCTGATATTCTTAATTCGGAGGGCAGGTTGACGTCGGGATTTGCGTCTATATCGGTAAGGCCAACGTTCATGGTTACCGGTATGGTCGTATTCGGATGATCGTAATCGTTGGCGGTTATTTTCAATGACGCCTCATAGCTCCCCTGGGGAAGTTGCCCGCTGTTGAGAGTAACCGTGATATTGCCGCTTGCCGCCGGATCGACCGTTCCCCGAACCGGTGAACAGGAAAGCCAATCAAGATTCTGCGGCATCCCTAGAGGAAATTCCAGAGCCATATTATTATGCAGATATGGTTGGTTATAAGCGACTTGAAGTCCGACGGTGCCGGTGCGGTTTTCGATGCCGACGGTGCATTCGTTCAGGCGGGCAGTCCCCAGCGAGGCATACTGGAATTTGATGATATTCGGGGCGACAAGAATTATCTGAAAAGTAAATCGCCCGATATCGCGGCTGTCCGATAAATTATCCCAGGTGATTACCGCCGTATCCGTATTATTCGTGTAATACAATACCTGCCCGCCCCGGACAAGAGTCAGATCATCGAAAAAGGGCGCCAGCATATTGTTAGGATAAGCCCGATCCGGTATCGGCACGTTCTGATAATTGTTGAAATAGGCATTCATGAACGAGGCCCAGCCGTTGACGGAGGCGTAAAGAGAACCGTACGAATTGCCGTAAAAATTGAAACTGAAACCAAGGTAAAGCCGGGGCGACGTTCCGTTGTCGAGATCGTAGAAATGCAAAGGTTGACCGATCTGCGATATGTCGATCCAAGCGAATTGCGGACCGGCGGCGTTATCGCTGTCTCTCCAATAATAGCCGAACGAATCTTGAAACGCGGAACCTTGCTTGGTCACCGTGTATTGCAACGGTCCATCGCCGTTATTCTGCACCGATATATCGCGAATCGCGCTTTCACCGGCGGCGAGATCGACCTCGATGGAATCGGTGTTCAATACCATATCGGGGAAACCGAGCTCGTTATAGAGAGGCAATTGGGTGAACTGACCGAAACCGGAAGAATTATACTTTATGTAGAAATAACCGTTCATGCCCCAACCTGTTCCCCAGCTGTTTTTGACTATCCAGGCGCCTTGGCCGTCGCATAGGTTATCGTTCCAGCCGACTATGACGACCGCGTGATTGAGCGGATCGGTATCGGCGTGTTCATAGCAGCCTCCGGCATAGCCGAAAAAATCGTCATAAACGGTGAAAGTGGTGGAAAGCGGGCCGCACATTAGAGCGTTTTTTATGGCGTTTACGTTGTTCGGAATGTTCAAATACATAAGCTGGTTGGCGAGCGGAGGATAATTTTCTTGAGTGCAGGGGATCTGATCATCGGCGCGGTAAGGCATGTTCGCCTCGGCTATCGCCCCATAACCGATAAACAAATGGTAGGCATCCGCCATCCAGCCGCCTTGACAACTCGAGCCACCCGAATTACAGGAAAGGACCTGTTGCTCGGAAAAATCGGGGACTATGCCGGTGGCGATCAAGTAGGCCGACTCGAAGGCGCCCGTGGCCGCGAAATCCCAACATGAGCCGCACCCGCCCTGATCTTTGACCGGCGTCACACCGCCGAAATCGCGCCAATCGAATATAGCCTGAGTGGAAAGCAACGGGGGTTCCGGCAATTTGTTGATTTCATCGAATTGCTTCTTTACGTCTTCGGGTATCACCAGTCCAAGCCGGGCGCGACGTTCCGCCAACGGCAAATCCATCATCGAGGTCTGATCGGCGACCCAGGACAGGCCCTGTTGCTGAATCTGCCGCTGCAACCCAATCGTTTCCTCCGTCGGTTCGCCGGCGAGGCCCCGAACCGGAAAAGCAATCGTTATAAGCATTATGAGTGATATAAGCGATTTCGCCATCAGTCCTCCGCAATATTAATTTTCCTATCCGGTAGAATGTAACAATTTGCCATGCTTTGTCAACGAATATGATATCTTTCAGCGTCACGAATTGCGCCGAAAGAATATCCGCCGACGAATGAACCGTTGCCTTGACGAGCCGTGAAAGAGAATGCTATCTGGCCAAATCGAGAATCGGGCTTAAGCGTTTGTCCGAAATGTTATAATCGGCCACCTGATTGAGCATTTTATTCGCAGAACAAAAAGACACGCCGATGCCCGCAATTTTCACCATACAAATATCGTTTTCCCCATCGCCTATCGCGATAATATTAGGCAGATCGATGCCAAAGTTAAGTGACGCTTGCCTCAGGGCGTTGCTTTTGCAGAAATTGTGGTTGCAGGTGCTGGCCTCGTTGCGGCAAAAATAAGACGGCACCTTGACCTCGCCGGTGGCGATGCTGGAAGAAAATTCGAGTTCGTTGGCCATGATAAAATCGGCGCCGATCTTGTTTTTGATATGATTGGCCACGAAATCGTAGCTATCCGTTATAATACCAATTACATATCCTCTTTCATGAAGTTCTGCGACAACCTCTTCGCCATCAGCGACCAACGGAATCGTATCGACCACCGCCAGCAGTTCGGCGATATTTCTTCCTTTCAGCAATCTGGCGATAAGCTTGGTGATGAGATAGGAGTCATTATTGCCGGAAACGATCGTAATCATATCCTTGTGGAAATTGAAAAACTCGGCGGCCTTCTCTATAAAACGGCCGTCCAATAAAGTGTTATCGAGATCGAAGATCACCATCTTCTTTATGTTCTTGACCGTCAGGTTGATTGCATTCTCCATCTGATTTTGGATAATCGAAATGGTCTCGAGATTATCGAGCTGAGCAAGCGATAAGCTGCCGGCGCGTTTTAGTATGGCCAAGGAAACGTCCCGCGACATTTTGGTGAGCTGATGCCAGGGTTTCATTTTATGATTGAGCGGTCCGATATCGACTTCCATAATTTTGGCTTTATTCAGATACATATCGATAAGCAGCCCGATATCGACTCCATAATCATCCTCGAAATTCACTTTGATAAAATACTCGCGGCGTCCGGCGATAGTCCCTCCTAAGGGTTGGGAAATGCCGGCAATATCCGGAAAAAGCAGGCTTAAAAGCGGTCTGGCCACCAGTTCGGTGACCCTTCCGGCTTTTCTGAGAAATCTGGCCTTAACGAAATCGCAATCACCATCGATTATGGGGCGGGTAAGCAAGTCTATCAAATCCGCCCTGTAATTAGTCACGTCGGCGTCGAGATAGACTATAATGTCACCTGAAGCTACCAGTAATCCATCCCGCATGGAGGCGCCTTTGCCGAGCCGGGTGCTGGTAATAACGCTTGCTCCGGCCGCCTTGGCGCATTGCACCGTATTATCGAAAGATTTGTCATCAACGACTATCACC
>CAZHVC010000155.1:0-5317 GCA_964535765.1 uncultured Ignavibacteria bacterium
GCCCAACCCCAGGCTCGGGCGCGTCGAGAAAAGTCACAAGCAGGACCGGAAGAAAAGGGACGTGGCGAACAGCGCCGCCGTCGCGATAACAGGGGACGCGGAGCGCAGCGCCGCCAGGGCGATAGAAAACCATCGGCCAGAGATATGGATAGATCGGCTCGAAAATTACCCGCCGACGGCACCGACCGGAGCGGGGAAACCGCAACCGGCCGCAATTCGGAACCGATTAAAGAATCACACGAGCCCAAATCGGAAAAACCGGGCCGGAATACGCATGACAATCGGCAGGAAAGGCAATAACCCATGTTGGCTCCCAAAAGAGTGAAATTCAGAAAACAACAGCGGGGAAGACGCACCGGAACTGCGTTGCGTGGCGCCAATATCGATTTCGGCGAGTATGGTTTGAAGGCGCTGGAACCGGCTTGGATAACCAACAAGCAGATCGAAGCGGCCAGAGTTGCCCTGACCAGATATATCAAGCGCGGCGGCAAAGTCTGGATACGGATTTTCCCGGATAAGCCGTTTACCAAAAAACCGGCCGAAACAAGAATGGGAAAGGGTAAAGGCAACCCCGAATACTGGGTGGCTGTCGTCAAACCGGGGCGCGTCATGTTTGAACTCGAAGGCGTGCCGGAGAATCTCGCACGCGAGGCGATGAGGCTGGCTGCAGCCAAGCTGCCGATCAAAACCAGGTTCGTCTCAAGGCGCGATTTGAAGAAGGATTGACAATATGAAAGCCCGTGATTTGCGTAACTTGACGATCGAGGAAGTCCAGCTCAAGAAAAACGAGGTCGAAAAAGAGCTGTTCAACCTAAAAATCAGGCAGGCTACCCGCCAGATCGATAATCCTTTGAGACTGCGGATTCTCAGACGGGATCTGGCGCGATTGAATACGATATTGCATGAAAATGAATTGAATCTCACTAAATTAGCGCAAAAAGGTCAGGCGGCGGATGAGAAATAAGCGCAAAGTCAGAACCGGAATCGTAAAGTCCGCGAAAATGCAAAAAACCATCGTCGTGGCGGTCGAACGCACGCTGCGGCATTCTCTTTATAATAAAACTATAAAGCGGACTTCAAAATTATACGCTCATGATCCAGAGGAATTAGCCGGTGAAGGTGACAGGGTTATGGTGATGGAAACCAAACCTTTGTCGAAAACCAAACGCTGGCGATTGGTGAAGGTTCTCGATAAGGCTGAGTAAGGCGGTAATCTGACATGATACAGGAATATTCCAAGCTCACCATCTGTGACAACTCGGGGGCCAAATTGGCCATGTGTTTCCGCATTCTCGGCGGAACGCGTCATCACTATGCCACTATCGGCGATATTATCGTGGTGACGGTAAAGGATGCCATACCGGGCGGAACGGTGAAGAAAAGCGAGGTTTGCAAGGCGGTTGTCGTTCGCACGGCCAAGGAAATCCGCCGCAAGGATGGCTCTTATATCCGGTTTTCGGATAACGCCGCGGTCATAATCAACGAGCAGGGCGAACCCCGCGGAACCCGCATATTCGGTCCGGTGGCCCGCGAATTACGCGACAAGCAATTCATGAAAATAGTGTCGCTGGCCCCGGAAGTTCTGTGAGGCATTTATGAAGATACGCAAGGGTGATACCGTAAAGGTTATGTGCGGAGTCAACAAGGGAAAAATCGGACGCGTCCTGAAAACTTTCCCTGACACCAGCCGCATTATCGTCGAAGGCGTTAACCTGATTAAAAGACACTCGCGCCCCACCCAGAAAAACCGCAAAGGCGGCATTATCGAAAAAGAAGGGCCGATTCATGTCTCGAACGTCATGTATTTCGATAACCGAACCAATGCCCCGGCGCGGCTCGGTTACCGCTATTTGACCGACGGCAAAAAAGTGCGAATCAACAAAAAATCCGGTGAAATCATAGAGTAGTTATGGCCAGATTGAAAGCAAAATACCTCAATGAAATCAGACCCGATTTAATGAAACGGTTGAGTTACACCAATATCAACGAGGTCCCCCGTCTTACTCATATCGTCATAAACTCGGGGGTCGGAGAGGCGGCCGGCGACCACAAGAAGCTCGAATCGGTGATCAATGAAATAATGACTATCGCCGGGCAACGACCGGCCATACGGCGAGCCAAAAAATCGATCTCCAATTTCAAGCTGCGCGCCGGCATGCCCATCGGCGTCAAAGTCACCCTTAGGCGGGAACGGATGTACGAATTTCTCGATCGGTTGATCAACGTGGCCATCCCCCGAATAAGGGATTTTCGCGGAGTGCCGACCAAGTCGTTCGACGGCCGGGGGAATTATACGCTTGGAATCACCGAACAGATCATATTTCCGGAAATCGATTACGATAAGGTCGAAAAGATCCGCGGTATGAATATCACTTTCGTAACGACGGCAAAAACCGACGCCGAGGCAATGGAGCTTCTCAAAGGTTTCGGCATGCCGTTCAGAAGGAATTAGAGGAGAACAAGTGGCCAAAACATGCAAAATTGCCGCCAGCAAGAAAACGCCGAAATTCGAGGTCAGGCGACATAACCGTTGCCTGCGCTGCGGCCGGCCGCGTGGCTATATGAGGAAATTCGGTCTATGCCGGATTTGTTTCCGCGAACTGGCGCTCGCGGGTGAAATCCCGGGCGTGGTGAAGGCAAGCTGGTAGGAGGTTCTCGGAATGACCATGACGGATCCAGTAGCTGATATGCTGACTCGAATTCGAAATGCCGCCCGGGCCAATATTCGCCGCCTGGATATACCGGCGTCTAAACTTAAAAGGAAGATCGCCCAGATTCTGCTCGACAATAACTATATCCGCAGCGTCGAGTTTATCGATGACGGCCTGCAGGGCATTCTTCGCATCAGACTGCGTTTCACCCACGAAGGAGCCAGCGTTATAAAAGGGATTCAAAGGCTGTCTCGACCGGGGCTGCGGGTCTATTTCGATAAAAAAGACCTGGTGAAAGGCTCACGACGGGCGGGCACGGTAATCCTTTCTACATCTTCCGGTCTGATGACCCAGGCCGAGGCCATTGAAAGGGGAATCGGCGGCGAGGCTCTGTTCAGGGTCTGGTAGGAGGTAAAAAGGTGTCTCGAATCGGTAAAGCCCCAATTGCGATACCCAAGGGCGTTAAGGTCTCCCGCAGCGGTGCGGTGATTACTATCGAAGGGCCCAAGGGAAAACTTTCGCAGGAAATATCGCCGTCGATGGAAGTGGATTTCAACGATAAGGAAATTGTGGTCCGCCGGCCGTCCGACAGCAAGTATTATAAGGCCCAGCATGGGCTTTATCGGGCGCTGTTGGCCAATATGGTAACCGGTGTCACCAGCGGATTCAGCCGCAGCCTCGAGATAATCGGAGTCGGCTATCGCGCAGAAAAGGTCGGCAAGGCCTTGACGCTTTATCTGGGTTATTCCCACCCTATCTCGATGATTCTTCCGGACGACGTATCGGTTCAGGTAGATGGCGGCAATAAGATCGTTGTGAGCGGTATTGACAAACAGGTCGTCGGTCAGGTCGCCGCCGAAATCCGCGGATTGAAGGCGCCGGAGCCTTACAAAGGCAAGGGTATCAGGTACGCCGAGGAGAAGGTTAGAAAGAAAGCTGGAAAAACAGCAGGTGCATAAAGATGTCTGATAAACATAAGGAAAAACAGGTTGCCCGGGTCCGGCGAAAACTGCGGTCAAGGAAAAAGATAATCGGAACCCCTGAAAGACCGCGGCTTGTCGTTTACAAATCGCTCAAACAAATTTACGCTCAAATAGTGGATGACCAGGCGAACGCCTGCATCACAGGCGCCTCCTCTCTGGCCAAAGATCTGGCGGGTGCAAAGGCTCCCAAAAAAGAAATGGCCTCGAAAGTCGGGCTTCTGATCGCCGAACGGGCGAAGCAAAAAGGAATAACCGAAGTGGTTTTCGATAGGTCCGGCTACCAGTATCATGGCCGGATCAAGGCGCTGGCTGAGGGTGCGCGCAAAGGCGGATTGAAATTTTAATCATTTGACAATGAGGTATGGTCATTGGTAATAGCAGAAGATTTTCAAGCCACTGAATACACCGAGAAGGTCGTCTTCGTCAACCGCGTAGCCAAAGTTGTCAAGGGCGGCAAACGGTTCAAGTTTACGGCGCTTGTGGCCACCGGCGACCGCAACGGCAAGGTCGGCATCGGTCACGGCAAGGCGCTTGAGGTGTCCGAGGCGATTCGCAAGGCCAGCGAAGCCGCCCGCAAAAATATGATCGAAATCAGTGTGCATGACGGTACGATCTCCCATGAAGTGATTGGGCGATTCGGGGCAGCCAGCGTTTATCTTAGACCCGCCGCTCCGGGTACCGGAGTGATCGCCGGCGGCCCGGTAAGGGCGGTCCTGGAATCGGCCGGCGTGCAGGATATTCTCACCAAGTCACTCGGATCTTCGAACCCGTATAACGTGGTGAAAGCTACATTGAACGGTTTGATGCAATTGAAAGAAATCGAAATGCTCATCGATGCACGTAAAAAGGCGGAGAAAGCAGATGCCAACCAGGCTTGAGATAAAACAGATCAGGAGCCGGGCCGGAAAAACCGAGCACCAGAGGAAAATCCTGACTGCCCTCGGTTTGAGGAAACGCGAGCAGGTTGTTGTTCACGAGGATTCGCCCCGGATCAGGGGCATGATTAGGATGGTCGCCCATCTGGTGGACGTCAGGGAGAAAACGGAAGGGTGATTATGAATTTGTCAAGCTTAAAACCGGCGAAAGGTTCGACCGGCAGTCGTAAGAGAGTCGGCCGGGGACCAGGTTCCGGTCTGGGCTCGCAAAGCGGCCGCGGGCATAAGGGACAAAAAGCCAGATCAGGCTACAAAACGAAATTCTGGAATGAAGGCGGTCAGATGCCTCTGGCCAGGCGCGTGCCGAAAAGGGGCTTTACCAATATTTTCAAAAAGGAATTCCAGATCGTCAATGTCGGTAGTCTCGAGAAAATCCAGGAAAATACGATCGATAAGGATCTGCTTCTGAAGAAACGTCTGATTTCGAACAAACGGCTGCCTTATAAAATCCTTGGAGAAGGCGAGTTGACACGGGCGATTACGATCAAGGCCCATTCATTCTCCAAGCCGGCTCTTGCCAAAATCGAAAAGGCGGGTGGAAAAGCCGAGGTCATACCGTGTTAGACAGCTTCAGGAATATCTTCAGGATTCATGAGCTGCGACAGCGCGTGCTGTTTACGCTCGGCCTGCTGATAGTTTATCGCATTGGCGGCCATATTCCCACCCCTGGAATCGATTCCAAAGCGCTCGGCGAGTTTTTCAGCCAGGCGGCCGGGTCGCTTTTCGGCCTTTACGACCTGTTCGTGGG
>CAZHVC010000156.1:0-5311 GCA_964535765.1 uncultured Ignavibacteria bacterium
ATTCCTTTGGAGTTAAACGAAAATTTCAGACCCACATGGAAAAAGTCGAAGTTGTGTTCGATCCCGGCGTCATCGTCGGCTTTCCCCATATTATACCTGAATTCAAGTTCATAAATTATATTGGCAAACGGGTCTGAGCATAAGCCTATCCCGCCCTGGACGAACATCCCCCTTTGCATTTTTTCGTCGGCTGTGCCATTGATCATCCAACTATGCTTATAAGGCGTGAATATTCCACCACCCCCCAGCAGATAAATCTTGCCCGTGGAAATATCGAACAGGTTCAGGCGTCCGACGCCTCCGATTTGTGTAAAATTATAGCTGACATGAGCTTCAGAGGTGGATTGATCGGTGGAATACCGGTTATACCGGAGAAAAGGACCGACTGAAAAATGCCTTAAAACCGCATAACGCAATTCGGCGCCGATGCAGACGCCGCTGCCGGCAGCAAAAGCGGTATCGTCGGAAAAATCACCGACGGCCGAGGCCAATCCCAAATCAAATCCGAACACAAACGATCCGGCTTTTTGGGGATAGGCCAAACCGGGGATCAGCAACGCAAACGACAGGACCAGAATACACCTTCTCATCGCGTCTCCTTCCATAAAAAGCGATCTCTCCCCGTTCGGCTGGCAATATAGCATTTTATGGTTCCTGCACAAGTGTTTTTTGGCATTCTCGACGATTTCAACGCACCAAGGATAAAATGATTTTTGACAGGAAAGTAATAAAGTAACCACGGTTAAGGCAGACACGCTGAGGGGGATTGCGGTTAACGCAATCCCACCGGGAAAGACGCCTCCCGGAATAGCAGAAACGGCGCTTCGGCGGCGGACGAAAAAGCCGGCGCCATTCCGGTCGGAAAAGCAAATATCAAGAGCAAAAAAGATTCAGCGGGGCGGTTTGAGGCCGGCAAAATCGTCTATCGTAATCGTGTTGGCCACCGGGCAAATACCGATAGGCATTCTGCAATCTCGGGAAAATCCGTTTTTTGGGCTACATCGATCCACCGGCTCAAGTTATTTCGAACTCCCATTTACACCAGAATTCGCCGTTATATTCATCGGGCGGGCAGGCGATACAGCGGGTCGAGATACGAGGATCGATCGTCCTGGCGAATTCCGTATATTCAACTATGCCTACCTCTTTGCAGGGAAACGGCGCCAGCCCTTTGCGGCGCCTGGCCTCCTGAACTCGGCATGCTTTCATGACAAACACCGCCTTTTTGTCATCGGCGCTGATTATTTCCTGCTCGTTTATGAGGGCGTATAATCTCTCCCCAAGAGCGGTCACCAGCGCCTGAATGCCTCCCCCCTGCTTCAGCCCGAGTCTTTCCATTATTCTTCTGGCTTCGATCGGCGAGAACCGGCTCCAGGCAAATTTGTCGATCTCGATCGCCGTCTGCAAGCCAAACTTCTCCTCAACACCAAGAAACCAGAGACCGTCATGAGCCAGCCAGAGCTTGGCAAAATCGACCAGCTTGGCCTTCAGCGATTCATTGTTCATGCGAAATCCTCTCTGAAACAACCGGCGTTATGGTCTTGACCTATTTTCCTGAGTCGGGAAGTTTGCCGGGATTGTTCAATACCATCGTTTTCAATTCGGTCATTTCCTCTATGGCGTATCTAATTCCCTCCCGGCCGATCCCCGAATCTTTGACTCCGCCGTATGGCATGCTATCGACTCGGAAAGATGGCACGTCGTTTATCACCACGCCGCCGGTTTCGAGAACGTCATAAGCATAGAAGGCATGATTGAGATCGTGCGTGAACACCCCCGCCTGAAGTCCGAACCGGCTATCGTTGGCGATTTCACAGGCTTTTGCAAAATCGTCGAATGGTTGGATAGTAGCCACCGGGCCGAATACCTCATCGCAACTTACTTTCATATCGCGCTTGATATTTTCCAGCAAGGTTGCCTCGAAACACGATCCGATCCTCCGGCCGCCTATCAGCACTCTGGCGCCTTGATCGATTGCCTCCTTGACCCAGTTTTCGACACGGATCGCATCGGCCTCCGAAATAAGCGGTCCCAGAAAGGTGTCCTCTTTCAGGGGATCACCCATTTTCAGAGATCCGATTTTTTTGATAAGAAGCGATTTCAGCTCTTCATAAATATCGACATGAGCCAATATTCTCTGCACACTGATACAACTCTGGCCGGATTGATAATAAGCTCCCATCACGATCCTCTCGGTGGCATATTCGAGGTCGGTATCGCGATCGACGATACAGGCGGCATTTCCCCCCAATTCGAGCGTAACGCTTTTCTTGCCGGCAATCGTTTTCAACCGCCAGCCGACCGCCGCCGAGCCGGTGAACGAAAGGTGCTTGATTCTTTCATCGATTACCATCAATTCCGCCTGGGCGCCGGAACAGGGTAGGATACTGAAAGAAGCCGGGGGAAGATCTGTTTGGGCCAGGATTTCGCCGAGCATTATGGAGGTTATGGGCGTGGCGGACGCGGGTTTCAAAATAAACGGGCAGCCGCAGGCGATCGCCGGGGCAACTTTATGAGCCGCCAGATTCACCGGAAAATTGAATGGCGTTATAAAAGCGCAGGGACCGACGGGAAATCTTTTGCTTATCGCCTCATAACCGGCCGACCGAGCCGAAATATCCAGCGGCATGATTTCGCCGTAAAGCCGGGTCGATTCCTCGGCGGCCAGGCGGAATGTTTCGCTGGCCCGGGCCATCTCGCCGTAACCGTCCTTCAACGGTTTGCCCACCTCGATCGCCAGCACTTCGGCGAATTCGTCCCGGCGTTTGTCGAGTTGTTCGGCTATGCGGAGCAAAATGGTCCGTTTCACATAGGCGGGCATTTTTCGGGTGACCGCAAACGCCGCTGCGGCCGCCTCGATTCCCTTGTCGATCGTCGAGGCCTCGCCGCAGGCAACCCTGGCGACCGCTTCGCCGTTATATTTATTGATCACCTGAATGTGTCGATCAAACCAGACCGGTTTTCCGGCCAGATAGCAGGGATATTCAGATTTCATAAGGAAAACATCCTTGAAAAACAGATCATATCAAATAATGATAATAATCAGAAGCATCGTAATTGCAAAATAAAAAGTGGCGCATTTTGCAAAGGATTGGTAGCATAGTGGGCGGTGTGCCAGCAAGATGGGCCGGCGCGGGATTGGCTTGGCGGAGGCTAGGGCAAGAATGTTTTTATTATGAAAATAGCATAATTGATTGTGAATATATTATTTAATTTGGCTCATGAATTTATGTATCTGATTGATAATAAATATTGTATATTTATGGTTCTATAATACTATATAAAATAATAATGAGAAAAAATTCACTTGACAAGTATCCCTGCCGATATTATAAATAACGACAACAAATAAATCGGTCAGGCGGATAAAACCTGTGGCCTCCCCCAAAAAACTTCCCCGTTCAATGCCGAGACCTCTTGTCAACACCAATGTCACCCCGGCAGAATCGACATGTTGCGCCGGAAAAATCTCGATCCAATCATCGCTTAGCGGATGCCGAAAAGGATAGAACATGCCGAAAAACAGTATCGGAACAAACGCGGAAATATTTTTCGATAGCAAATACCTCGGCAAATTGATCGGCTTGCTGGCTGAAGCTGGTTACGCGATCGTCGGACCAGTACGCAGGGATAATGCTATTATCTACGACAGGATCGACAATATCGACCAATTGCCGCGGGGCTGGAGGGATGAGCAGAAACCGGGGTATTATCGCCTCAAGCAAGACGAACGGGAGCTGTTTTTTAATTTTGCCGTAGGTCCAAACTCGCTGAAGACTTTTTTGTTTCCGCCTTTTCTCGAGCTATGGCAGGCCAGAAAAACTCCACGAGGAATGGAAATCTTTCCCAATAACAGCAAGCCGAAAAAAATCGCCCTGATCGGAGTCCGGGCGTGTGAGTTGGCCGCCTTGGCCGTGCATGACCGGGTGCTCAGCGAAGATAAGTATAAAGATCGGGATTACGAACAAAGACGAAAAAGTATTTTCATCGTGGGGGTGAACTGCACCCGCGCCGGCGGCACCTGCTTCTGCAAATCCATGGGAACCGGCCCGCGGATAAGTTCGGGATACGACATATCGCTGACCGAAATCAAAACCGACGATTACCACGGTTTCGTAGCCGATTCGGGCTCCGAAAAGGGGCGGACGATTCTGTCACGGCTGAGATCGCGTAAGGCCTCGGAAACAGACTTGAAAGCGGCCGCCGAGGCGATCGCCAATGCCGAATCGGGAATGGAATTAAACCTGGATACCGACGGCATTCAAGCCCGGCTATCGGCTAACGTCGAAAATCCCCATTGGGACAAAGTGGCCGAGCGCTGTCAGGCCTGTTCGAATTGTACTATGGTCTGCCCTACCTGTTTCTGCACGACCATAGTCGATTCGACCGATCTGACCGGCGCCACAGCCTCCAGAAGCCGTAAATGGGACAGTTGTTTCAGGCTCGATTATTCGTATATTCATGGCGGCAGCATCCGGCAATCCATTAAATCGAGATATCGCCAATGGCTGATGCATAAATTGTCATCGTGGGTCGATCAGTTCGGAACGTTCGGTTGTGTAGGCTGCGGCCGATGCATAACCTGGTGCCCTGTTGGAATAAACATCGTGGAGGAGGCGAAGGCCATAAGCCATGCGGATAGAAAAACGGCAAGTTTAATTAAGGTAGAGGAATAAGCATTATGGAAACTTTGGAACCATTGCTGGCGGAACACCCGTTTTTCAAAGGACTCGAGCCGCATCATATCAGGTTGCTCGTGGGGTGCGCCTCCAACGTCAGATTCAATCCGGGTGAGTTTCTATTCAGAGAAGGCGAAGAGGCCGACAAATTCTACGTAATCAGATACGGGAAGGTTTCGGTGGAGGTTTATCAGCCACAAAAGGGGCCGATCACGATTCAGACGCTCGGCGATGGCGATGTTCTCGGCTGGTCCTGGCTTGTCAGTCCCTATCAATGGCGGTTCGACGCCAGGGCTATGGAATTGACAAGAGCCATAGCTTTGGACGGTAAGTGTCTCAGGGGGAAATGCGAAGACGATCATGGTTTGGGATATGAGCTTTTGAAAAGATTCGCCGGCATGATCGCCGACAGACTCGAAGCCACAAGAGTTCAACTGCTGGATATTTATGGCGCACAAGGCGGTAAGACAAAAAAGTAAGATCGCCCGCTCGGAAGACCCATTCGTGCCCCGGCAATGGGTGATCGAACGTCATTTCCGGGAAACGCATGATACTTTCACGATGGTGCTGAAGCCCCATAAGGGCACGGACGTTCAAAAATTCGATAGCGGGCAATTCAATATGCTCTATCT
>CAZHVC010000157.1:0-5280 GCA_964535765.1 uncultured Ignavibacteria bacterium
GTAATCTACGGCGTCTTTATATTCTCCGATAGCCGAACTGTATCTTCCCAGCACCTCGGCGTCGGCAGCCGATGGATTTTCTTTGAATCGTGCCTTTTTCGAATCGATTGTCGCCGTATCTTTAAGGGCATCGCCGAGCGTCCTCAAAAAAGGATCCTTGGCATATCCTACCCAGCGGTCGACGGTTAGTCCATCGGCGTTGAGCAGGATGAACGTCGGGTAGCCCCGCACTTTGTATTCTTTGGCCAGCGCCGGGCCGTCTCCCTTTTCGGCATCGACAGCGAACAGTACGACCTTTTCGAGGGCCGCCGTCAAATCTACATCCGATTTCGCTTCACGAGCGAAAGCCTTACAAGCGCTTCACCATTCGGTGAAAAAATCGACCAGGATCAGCTTGTTCTCCAGACGGGCAATCGATTCGGCTTCATCAAGAGATGCCGGCGCCTGCCCGGCCGCCGCGGAAATGCTGAGCGCCCATAAAGCGGCCAACACCATGATTGAACGATTCATTGTCGCTCCTTTTTTATTTTGTTATAATCGATGATACATCGGCCGCAACGATTGTTCAACAATAATAAGCGATTTTATTCCATAATGGACTTGCAGTCAAATATTAGCAAAAAATATCAACATATTGCGCCGAAATTAGTTTATAATCTGCAAATAGCCGGCCGATCATGATTATCGGCGTAATGCCGAAATCTCAGGCAGGCGCAAAAATCGAATGATTAAGCATTGAGCAGGAGATAAGCCGAAATGTGCGGTATTGCCGGTTATTTTCAATTGACGGGTCGTTCCGACCGCGATGACAGACTCGTGCGCCGGATGGTTGCCTCCATACGGCATCGCGGCCCGGATGAATTCGGGGCATATCTCGACGATCGATGCGGTCTTGGCCATGCCCGCCTTTCGATTATCGATCTTTCCTGCGGCCAGCAACCGCTGGCCAACGAAGACGGCACGATCTGGGTCGTTTTCAACGGCGAAATATACAATTATATCGAGTTGCGGCCGGAGCTCGAAAAATCGGGGCATCGCTTTCGCACCAATTCCGATACGGAGGTGATAGTCCATGCCTACGAGCAGTGGGGACGGGACTGCCTTTCCCGCTTTAACGGCCAATTCGCCTTCGCAATTTATGATAAGACCAAGGGGGAGATGTTTATGGCTCGTGACCGCCTGGGCGTCCGCCCGATATTCTACGCCGTTCATGGCGATCGCTTCTATTTCGCCTCGGAAATCAAGGCTATTTTCTGTGAGAACAAAATCGACCGTAAGCTCGATCTGGAAGGCCTGGATGAGATCTTCACCTGGTGGACAACCGCGCCGCCGCGAACCGCTTTCGTCGGAATAAATGAGCTTGAAGCCGGAAGTTATCTGGAGATTAAAAACGGAAAAATCTCCGGCGGCCGCTGGTGGCGGATGACTTTTCCCGAATCTTTCGACGAAAGCCGCAGCCTCGATTCCTGGGCGGATGAGCTGCACGGGCTTCTGGTCGATTCCGTCCGCCTGCGTCTGCGGGCCGATGTTCCGGTGGGCGCCTATCTTTCCGGAGGACTCGATTCGTCGGCCACGACGGCGCTCATTAAGCATTTCACCACCAACCGACTGGAAACCTTCTCCGTCGCCTTTTATGATAAAGCCTACGATGAGTCCCGGTTTCAAAACGAGATGGCTTCGTTTTTGGGCACGAATCACCATCAAATAAAATGCTCGTACAAAGATATCGCTTTGGTTTTTCCCAACGTTATCTGGCATACCGAACGCCCGATATTGCGCACCGCTCCGGCTCCGCTTTATCTCCTTTCACAATTGGTTCGCCGGACCGATTTCAAGGTCGTTCTCACCGGCGAGGGTTCCGATGAAATACTCGGTGGTTACGATATTTTCAAAGAGGCGATCATCCGCCATTTCTGGTCGAAAAATCCGGAGTCGGCCTGGCGACCGCTTCTGCTTAAACGGCTGTATCCGACCCTACCGCTGTCACCCGCCCGAGCTCGTTTTTATCTTGAAACGTTCTACAAAAGCGGCCTCAGTGAATTGAATAAATATTACTACTCCCATATTCAACGGATAAACACCACCACCAGAATAAAGGACTATCTCCGGCCTGAATTAAAAGAGATTATGACCGCCCACGATTCGCTGGCGGCATTCCAATCCGGCATTCCCGATGGTTTTTTCCGCTGGCATCATTTGGCGCGGGCTCAATTCCTCGAAGCTAAATCGCTTTTATCGGGCTATCTTCTCTCCTCGCAAGGGGACAGGGTTACCGCCGCCAACGCCGTCGAAGGGCGGTTTCCATTTCTGGATCATCGGGTGATCGAGTTCGCCGCAACCATCCCGCCGAAATTCAAGATCCGGGGGCTAAAAGAAAAATTCGTTTTGAAAAAGGCCATGAAAAAGGAATTACCCGAAGAGATTCTGCGGCGTGTCAAGCAGCCTTACATGGCGCCGGATTCGAACTGCTTTTTCCAGAATGATTCACCGGAGTATGTCGAAGACATTCTTTCGCCGGAATCGATTGAAAAAGCGGGCATATTCAACGCCGAGGCGGTAGGTCTCTTGAAAAACAAATGCTCGCGCCTTTCGCATGCTCACCTGTCGTTCAAAGACAATATGTCGATAATCGGCATTTTGGCCACCCAATTGTTGGTAAACCAGTTTATCGACAATTTTCCGAACATCGAGCCGATCGAACGCGAAAAGTTCAAGACCTGGCACGCTTGACCTTTGGTCGGACGTCGGCCGATCGGGGGGGGTCTATAAATAGAAAGCACCGCCTGCCGTCAGGGCAGCGGCGATACGGCCACCGCATCGGCGACGGCACGGCCGGCCAGAGAATCCGCGAGGGCGTGATTGTTCAAATACATGCCCGAAACACATGCGCGGGGCCTATGGGCCGAGTTTGCCGCCGCGTAGCCTATTATCAGCCCGATCAAAAGCAGGGCGGCCGCTCTTAAAGTCAGCATCATCGTTCGGCTCACTTTCCCGGCTCGTCGATTTTTACCGGCGGTCGTTTTGAGTCTTATTGAGGCTATGACTCCAATACTTTTGCGGATTGCCTCCAGTCTTGACCGGCAGAGATCGCAGTCGGCCAGATGAGCGTTTATTTCGGCGGCAATCCGGTCTTCGGGCAGAGTCCCGAGCTCAAAGGTAAGCAGTTGATCTTCATCATAATGAGTCATTCTATTATCCCTTTTCGTTTAAGTTCCTGTCGGCATCGTTTGACGGCGTGAAAAAGGCGTGATTTGGCCGTCCCAACCGGTATTTGAAGCAGTTCGGCGATCTCCTCGAAAGTGTGCTCTCCATAGAAGCGCAAAATTAGAACCAAGCGATGATTCATATCGAGGGAAGAAATGGCCTCGGCGACCGCCTCAGCGCGCTCTTGCGCCGCCAGCGCCTCGAATTGATTCAAGTTGGAAGCGGCCAACTCCAGATCACCAAAATCGATCTGGCGACGCGTTCTCTTGATTTCTTTCAGACAAAGCCGATAGGCAATTGTGTTCAGGTAACCTCGAACCGTTCCGTTTCGGTTTTTCGGAAGCGAACGCATGGCCGCCGCGAAAGTCTCCTGGACGATATCCTCGGCCGATTGGACGGAGCCGCTTATCAACCAAGCCAGGTTTATCAATTTGGTCTGGAATTTTTCGACGAGCTCCAACCAGGCCCGGCTGTCCCCCCGAGCGGCCTCTTCCAACAAATCCCAATCGGAATTCAACGCTTCAATCCCTGCCGCTTGCACCATTCTTCGATTTCCTTGACATCGGAGTGGGCGCACCATTTCTCGGCCATTTCCCCGCGCAGTTCACTGGACAACAGACCCTCCAGATGCTCCAGATACCATGTAAAAAGCCTCTGGCGCAAGTCCGGCGCATAGATTTTCAGGGAATCGAGATTTTCGGCTATCCCCATGGCATAATTTGAAACAAGCAGTCTTCCGGCATCGTTGGCTGAGGAGTGGCGAAGCCTCCAGCCGTCGAGCCCGCCGGTTCGGAAATTTCCGATCCAATTGCTGAAAGTGCGGCGATAAAGATCGGTGCCTGTTCCCCGGATCGGGCTGACCATCATTACCAGGCCAAGATTTTTGCCGTTGGCGGCGGCCGTCCTGATCATGTCGGTTATGGACAGGGTTTTCGAAAAATATACCGGCCGCTCGGCCCGTTCCGCGGCCTCTATCAGCTTGAGGATCAAGGCATCGCCGATAATCCCCGCGGTCGGCATCTTTATCCTTTTTTCGGCCATGCTCTTTGAAAGCGAATTTCGGAGCTCCTCGAGCTCGGCCTTGCCGATGAAGCGGGGCAGACCCTGATCGATAAGGAGCATCGGATACCATTCTGTGTTCAGCAGGCTTCTGTTGACGATGGTGACATCGGGGCGAATCTTCAAAATCCGGGTAAGAATCCAGCCCGGATAGGTATCATTATCGCCGTTGGTTATCAGGATACCGTTTTGTTCGAGGCTGATTATCATGTTGTAATTGTAATCGAGGATATCGTCGGGAATGATACCGCTTGCCAGCAGTCGGCGAAGCGCTTCGTCCATCTTTTCGGTTTCGCCGGCCCGCAGATAATGAACGACCAGAACAAACCATGGATCGATGAATCTGGGGTCGAGAGCGACCGCCTTTTCGAGATATTTTCTGCCTTCGGCTGCCAGATGCAAATGAGGTTCGAGCGCTTTAAGATAATTCAGAGTGGGATTGGCCGGATACTTTTTAAGGCCTTTGTCGAGCATTGCCGAATATTTTTCATCGCCGGCATAGCGTGCCGCATACATCCAGTTGGCGTAAGCATATTCCGAGGGGAATTCGCTATAATACGCCTGCCACATCGTTTCGAGCTTTTGATATGTGTCCTTGTCGTAAACCACCTGTCTCATGCTTTTGATTTCTTCCGGCCTGACGATTTCCTCGCCGCCGAACGCAAAACCCAAGCCGCAAGTCATGACAAGAAACGATGATAAAACCAAGATTTTACTTTCGGAAGACATCTTCGACTCCTTTTTACAATAAAGGCGAATGACCGGCAAAAGGTTCAATTATTTTATTGGAATTCCGCCGAAAAACTTGGTCGAACGATCGAGTATCAGATTAAAGGATGAATTAAATCGTTGAAAATCGATTAGGGATATCGGGTTTGTCTGTCCTCTGCCGGCTGCTATCTGATTCGGGCTGATTTATTATTAATTAACTGGCTATTGGCTGAAACCTGTTATATAATTACCGGAAAATATATGTCCAATTCATAAGCGCCGGACAAGGAGAGGTGGTAATGAAAA
>CAZHVC010000158.1:0-5278 GCA_964535765.1 uncultured Ignavibacteria bacterium
GTGGTGTGGATATCATCTTTTCCGGCGGCGAGGATTTGTTAACACCACAAGGTTTTAGGGGAAGACATGGCGGCAACGGGTTAAGAAAAGACCGGCGAAACCTGATCGAGGAGGCTTTAAAACTCGGATATACCGTAATATATAACAGAGCCGAATTGTTAGCCCTTGATCCTGATGTCGATAAGGTGCTCGGCGTGTTCGCCTCTCGCCACACTTTCAACGACAACACCGAAGAATATCTTAAAGAACATAATCTTCCTTTATATAACCCGGATGCTCCGACGCTGGCGGAAATGACCGAGGTTGCCCTGAAAATCCTTCATAGAAAAGGAAAGCGGTTTCTCTTGGTGATCGAAGAGGAGGGCACGGACAACTTTTCCAACTATAACAACGCTAACGGCACCTTGGAAGCCGTCAAGCGAGCCGACGACGCTATCGGCAGGGCGCTGCAATTCTTGGAATCATCTCCTTCAACGCTTATTTTGACAGCCGCCGACAGCGAGGCCGGTGGCATGGAATTGGTGGCTATTAGAGATTCACTGCTTTTCAACAAACCGCTGCCGCCTAAAACGGACAATGGAGCGCCTCTTGATGGTGTTATGGGATCGGGCACAGCGCCGTTTATTGCCAAACCGGATGGTCAAGGAAACAGGCTCAGATTCGGGGTCTGCTGGGCAACTCGCGATGACGTCGGAGGCGGCGTTATAGCCCGGGCGCATGGATTGAATTCTCGACTGTTGCAAAACAACGTTGACAATACTGATATCTATAAATTGATGTATTTGACTCTATTTGGCGTACAACTGCCGGGAAAATGACGATATTCTTAAATATGACATCCGGTTCCCCCTGCTGCCTATAATAACAAATCGATATCGAAACACCAACGGCCTCGGCCACGCATCTTGATTCTGGCGATTGAATTAGCGCCGTCGATATTTATTTGGCAATCGCCCCCTCTTCACCACAACGAATATCGCAGTACGGCGAAATGACCATGAAAAGAACCGAGATTTTAGCCATAGGCACTAAAATCGATAATCAAAATATGGGTAATTCTCGAAAATTAAGAACAGCAGGAATTCGCCGTTTGCAATCGAAAAGTTTAGCACGATTTAGAAAAGCGGGGCCGACGAGACTCGAACTCGCGGCCTCCTGCGTGACAGGCAGGCGTTCTAACCAAACTGAACTACGGCCCCGTTACAAAAGCTGAAAAAGAACCATCTATCAAATACAGGCCTCGGCCTATTCGGTTCCCGGTGAGGCTTCGCCGCCGGTTTTCTTCCCGCGCTCCGGATTCAGCAAAATCGCCAGCGGCAAAACGACGCAATATCCGAGCACAAGCAGTATCGGCGCAATGGTGATAGAGCCTCCGGCCAGGAATATATAGCCAAGGATTATCAGTCCAATTCCCGTGGCCAGCAATATATAGTTGAGCCTGCCGAAACCAAGAGATTCGCCAAGATGCTTCTTGCCACCTGCTGCCCCCTCCGATTTCCTCGCCACCTTGCCTTTGCCTTCCATCGCCACCCCGTAATTTGTTCTACTGCGATAGGCCAGTCAGCCTTTTTAATTATCAAATGAAATTAGCCAAATCGCTCGGAAAGTCAAGCCATTTCTGCTCCCGGCTCGGCCTGAACTACAACCGTATTCCTTAATCTCTTGACCGATTCACCGTCGTTTGCATAAATTTCTTCTTGATGAATATCAGCTTATTCATAGTTTCGGCATGGGCGGTAATTATCGTTTGCGCCGCAGATTTGGAGGCAGATATGGTAAAGCAAATCAGACCGGCTGCAGTGGCCGGGTCGTTCTATCCCGACCACCCAACCGCTCTGGCGAAAACGATAGCGGAAATGCTGGCAAAAACCCAGAGGCCGGAAATCAACGGCCGGATCATCGGGTTGATTTGCCCGCACGCCGGTTATATGTATTCCGGACCGGTGGCTTCTTACGCTTACAAGACGATACAAGGTCTCGAGTTCAGATCGGTGATAGTGATCGCCCCTTGCCATGTCGAGGCTTTTTCGGGTTCTGCTGTCTATCCCGGCGATGCCTACAGCACACCCCTCGGCGACATCGAGATCGACCATGAATTGTCCGAGAAAATAGTCGCCGCGGATAAGCACGGTTTGGTTCGGTTGTCCGATTCGGGGCATCGAATGGTTCGCCGGGGCGGTGAGCATTCCCTCGAAGTGCAATTGCCGTTCCTTAAAACCATGCTGGGTGAATTCAAGCTGGTCGCTATCGTGATGGGATCGCAGGACGAGGCAAGCTGCGAGGCTCTTGCCGACGCGATTTTCGGGGCGGCCCGCAACCGCTCCGATATATTGATCGTGGCCAGCACCGATTTGTCGCATTTCCATCCGGCCGAGGAGGCCCGCCGACTCGATACCAGAATAGTCGACCTGATCGAAGCTTACGATTACCGGAAACTGTCCGATGAGCTTGAGGAAGAAAAAGTCGAGGCCTGTGGGGGCGGACCGATAATCGCCGCCATGTCGGCCTGCCGCAAATTGGGCGCCGATTCGGCAAAGGTGGTCAGGTATGCGCATTCCGGTGAAATAACCGGTGATAATTCCGGCGTTGTCGGTTATCTGGCCGCCGTCCTGTTCAAGAAAAACAGCGGCAAAATATACGAAATAAAGGACGAAAAGAGGCCTTCCGAGCAGCAAATCGCGCCGGAGACACCGAAATCCAATCCGGCCTCAGCCGTCGATTTTGGGCTGTCGGCCGATGATAAGAAAGCGTTATTGAATTTGGCCCGTGAATCGATACGAAACGCCCTGCTGGGCAGAAAATTCCTGCCGGATGGTTCAAACTATTCCAGAGTTTTGAGCGAGAAACGTGGAGCATTCGTAACAATCAAAATTGACGGCCACTTACGCGGCTGTATCGGAAACATAATCGGCTCTCGCCCGTTGTATGAAACAATCGCCGACATGGCTGTCCAGGCCGCTTTTCATGACCCGCGTTTCAAACCGTTATCCGAGCAGGAATTCGCCAAAATCAAATTGGAGATTTCCGTTTTGACGCCGATGATAAACGTAACCGACCCGGCTGAAATAGCGGTGGGCCGTGACGGCTTGCTAATAACCAATGGGCATGCCAGCGGTCTGCTTTTGCCCCAGGTGGCTGTCGAATACGGCTGGGATAGGGAAACTTTTTTGGATCAGACCTGCCTGAAAGCAGGACTGCCGCCTGGAACATGGAAACAGCCGGGAACCATGATTCAGAAATTTCAGGCGGATATTTTTGCTGAAGATTAGAAGATCAAAGCCGGCCTTTTATTTTCGACGAACAAGAAATCTCGGGAAATTGTATGCAAAAGCGTTGCCGGCAATTCTTGCAGCCAGTATCGTCGGATTTGCCACGGCCGTTTATTTCAACGGCATGACCGCTTCCGGCGCCCGCCCGGCTTCGTCCGCTGCAGGGCAAGAAATCTACAACGTCAAGGCCAGCGCCATATTCTCCGGCGAAATCCGGGAAGGGGAAACGCTGATTTCCGAATTGCTCAAGCTGAATGTGCCAAAATATACAACCAACAAGATAATAACCAGGCTTTCCCGGATTTTCAATCTCGAGCAATGCCGAGCCGGAGACAGGTATCATCTGTTTCTGTCCGGGGACGATTCCATTCTGGCTTTCGAGTATCTGACAGTCGATTCGTCCCGCTACCGCCTTGAAAAAATGGGCGGTGATTTCGTCGATGAGGTTTACGACAACGGCTACCAGGTGAAAACGGAATTGGCAACGGCCATAGTAAGCAACAGCCTCTGGGACAACTCGATCAATCCGCTTCCCGATCCCGATCTGCTGGCCAGATGCGCCCATGTTTACGCCGGCCAAATAGACTTTCTGACCGAAAGCGACGCGGGCGATACGATCAAAGTCCTGTATGAGGCGCATTACGGTCCGGACAAATCGGTCAAGTGCGGCAAAATCCTGGCCATGGAATACAGTCATAAGGGATCCGCCCAGCGCGCCTTCTATTTCACCGACCCCGAGGGAAACAGCGATTATTACGACGAGAGCGGCTATTCGCTCAGGCGGGCGATGCTGAAATCGCCTCTGGATTATCGCTGCATCAGCTCCCGGTTTTCCAGCGCCAGGCTTCATCCGATTTACAAGATTTACCGGCCGCATCTCGGGGTCGATTACGCGGCGGCTTACGGCACACCGGTCGTGGCCGCCGGCGACGGCCGGATAATATTCAAAGGTTATCACAACGGGTTCGGAAATTATCTGGAGATCGAACACGATTTCGGCTTGACGACAACCTACGGTCATCTGGCAAAATTCGCCGATATCGAATTGGGGATGCGCGTCAAACAGGGCGAGATCATCGGCTACGTAGGAGCAACCGGCGACGCAACCGGTCCGCATCTTGATTACCGGGTGCGCAAGGACGGCAAGTATATAAACCCTTTGCGGATGACAGTCCCCGCCGCACCACCGGTGAAATTGGCCTATATGCGCGAATTCCGGGAGGTGGTGGCGCAACGGTTGGCGGTGTTGAAAGGTTCTCCGGAATACAAGCTATATGCCGCCAAAATGTAGCTTGACGCTATCCGAACGGCCACCGACAAATCTTTGCCAAGCCCCGCCAAACAGTTGACTTAAGACCGATTCAGATTCCAGGCCAGTTCAATCTGCGGGAATCGCCTTCTTGGCGGCCGATAGTCGATTCTGATCCGCGGAACCAACGATCGTTAAGCCGGTTTTCCGGCCTTTGCATTGGCCATGCCCTTACTGATTGCGGCATAGAGCGACTCGGCGGTAAACGGCTTATTGATAACACCGTCGGCCTTTTCAACGCATTCGTCATACTGATATTTGATCTGGCCGAAAACGGTGATAAAGATCGGGCATGACGGCATTGCCGATCTTATTCTTTCGTAAATCCGCACGAAATCAACCATGGCCGGATGACTGGCGTCGAGTAGCACAAGATCGAACCGCCTTTCATCCAACTCCGCCGGTATTTCGTCATTCCAGGATATAATCTGGCAATCGGCGCCGAAATCGTTGAATATTTTGACCAGAAGTTCCGCCTGTTGCTTATCGAACTCGTGAGCTAGAACGCGTTTCCCCCACAATAATGATACTCCGCCGGTGATCTCGGGCGTCGTTTCGGCCATAGGAATTATGACCGTGAACTGGCTTCCGACATTTTCCTTGCTGATCACCTGGATTTCGCCGCCATGATTTTTGATGATATTGTAACAAATCGACAGCCCCAGGCCGGTCACTTTCGCTTGCCCATCCCCCCAGGCTC
>CAZHVC010000159.1:0-5259 GCA_964535765.1 uncultured Ignavibacteria bacterium
CCTGAATTGCAAGTTGATCGACTATCTCAATAGCGCCCACAGCCAGATTATCGGTGCCAGAAAGCAACTGGAGCAATTGGAAAGCAAACTGGCCAGCGGCCTGGCCACCAATGCCGAAATCGAACAGTACGGTCGAAAGCTCGATTGGCTCGATAGCAGCGGCGGATTTTCGCTTGAATCGAGGCTCGAAAAAACGGCCGTCGGAGTTGGCCTGGATAAGGACTTGCATCAGCGGCCGTTATCGCAGTTGTCGGGCGGCCAGTTGAACAGGGCGGCCTTGGCGCGCTTGCTATCTTACGAACCCGATCTAATGCTGCTGGATGAACCCACCAATCACCTCGATATCGATGGCATCAAGTTTCTGGAAGATTATCTCAGCGGCGCTTCGGCGGCTGCCCTGATCGTCTCGCACGACAGGCGGTTTCTCGATAATGTCTGCCAGACGATATGGGAGCTCCGGCGGGGCCGGCTGAAAATATTCAAAGGAAATTTTTCGGCCTATCTGGAAAAGCGCCGTCAGGATGATGCGTTGGCGCTGAAGGCTTATATCCGTCAGAAAGAATTCATAGCCAAAACAGAGGCGTTTATCCGGAAAAACATAGCCGGGCAGAAAACCAATCAGGCGAAATCGCGGCGCAAAATGTTAGAAAGGCTGGAAAAAAGGGAAAAACCACCCGCACCCGAAAAAAAGATCCGTCTGTCCTTCACCGGGGCGGCCCGCTCGGAACGGATAATCTGCGTCATGGAAAATCTGTCTTTCGAATTCGATGACAAACCGATCTTGCGCAACATAAATCTGACTATCGAAAGAGGCCGGCGGATCGGCCTTCTGGGCAGAAACGGCAGCGGCAAAACAACGTTGCTGAGAATTTTGGCCGGGGAGCTGTCTCCGGTCGAGGGCGAATTCTATCTTGGCAAAAATCTGAAGGTCGGCTATTTCCGGCAGACCAGAAACGAATTCACCGCCAGCGACACGCCGCTGGGGTTGATGCGGGCCGCCCTACCGCAGTTGCCGGAAAGCAAATTGCGCGACATCCTGGGCGGGTTTTTGTTCGAGGCCGAGGACGTTTTCCGCCCGATGACTTCTTTTTCGGGAGGGCAGAAAAGCCGCCTGGCTTTAGCCTTGCTGATCGCCGCCCAGCCTAATTTCCTGATGCTTGATGAGCCGACCAACCATCTCGACATACCGTCTCTGGAGGCTCTTGAGAGCGCCCTCGACGCCTACGATGGAACGCTTTTGGTCGTTTCCCACGACCGTTATTTTCTCGATGGCCTTGTGGACACCATTTTCCATATCGAAAACGGCCGCCTGGAAATCTACAACGGCAATTATACCTATTTCGAAGCCAAACGAACCGAGAAAACGGCCGCGCCGGCGTTTGCCGCAAAACCTACAGGATCCGGCGGCGATCCGCTTTCGCCAAAAGGCCAAAAAAAGAAACCCAAGAAAGTCAACCCGCTGATTATCGAAAAGTTGAAAGACGAAATAGCCGCCCTCGAATCCGAATATCACCAACTGCATGAAAAATTGACTGATTCGAGCAATGCCAGCGACTGGGAAACGCTATATGAAATCGAAAAACGCAAATCCGAGCTGGAAAACCTCATTTTGATCGGCTACGAAAAACTCGATAAGCTGACTAAACCGGCTGAAGAATGATCGGGAAAAGCCGAAGCAAAACCGAAGTGATCGTATTCGCAACGGCGTTGGCCGTATTCTCTTTATTGCCCAACGCCGACCAAGGCATGGATTCGTACATCTATGCCATCAATATCCGTGATTCAGCGGAGCTGTTGCATCCCCATCATCTTCTTTACAATCTTCTGGGAGTGATTCTCTATCGGCTTTTATCGTTCACCGGCCTGGGCAGCCTGGAAATACTTTCGCTTTTCAACTCGTTGCTCGGAGCCGTCGTTCTGACGATAATTTATCGCATCTTGAGAATATATATGGATCCTCATCGGGCGCTGGCGGCGCTGCTTACGCTGGGAGCATTGTATTCGTTCTGGTATTACTCGACCTCGGTGGAGGTCAATATGGCGGCCTTGCTCTTCGCCGTTATGGCGATTCTGCTGATTTCGGCAAAGAAAGATTCGTCAGCCAACGGAAAGGCCGCCTCGCTTGTTATCGCCGCCGGCGCTTTGTTTCATCAGGTGCTGGTGTTGATGTATATCCCGCTGTTTATCGTTCTTTTACGTTGCCGGAAATCCTTTTCTGGAACCATCAGGGAGATAGGCGCGGGGATTTTTGCTCTGGCAGCGGTCTATTTCACCTGCGCCATTTTGATAGTGCCCGATCACAGCCTCGAATCGGCCTGGCGCTGGCTGACTTTATACTCCCATCTGGGACCATGGGGCAAATTGAGCTTGGGCAATTTCGCGATTTCGGTCTGGGGAATAACCAAAGCTTTTTTTGGGGGCGACCAAATCAGGCAAATTATATACGGTGGAAACATACGTCCATCCGATTATTTGTATATGCTGTTGCTGTTCTCGGGAATATCAATTTTGCTTTTCGCCGCCGCCGGCTCGCTGTTGAGACGTTTTTCCTGGAACACTTTCGAACTGTTTCTGTTGTCGAATTCATTGGTTTTCGGGCTGTTCGCTTTCTGGTGGGCGCCTACCGACGACGGCTTCTGGCTGTATTCCGTCTTACCTTTGATCATGTTGATATTCGTCCGCTCCTTGCGAGTTGGCCTTGAGGGCCGGCTGTTGACGGTTCTCCCTATATTTTTGCTTTCGGCCAACTATCCTTTCGAAATAAAACCCTCGGCAAGAATCGAAAACTCGATCGTCAGAAGCGGGGCCGCGAAATTGGCCGCTCTGAATTTGAGCCAGTCCGATTTGGTAATCACCAATTTCAATCAAATCCGGCTGGCCCTGGATTATCATTTTGGACTGAAAACCAATACCGCCTGCCTTTTATTTGCCCCCGCAGGCGAAAACGATGCGGTAATCAGAGACTATTCAAAACGAATTCACGATCGACTGGCCCACGGACGAGTTCTGATTTTCGCCGACGAGATTTCTCCCGAACCGCACCGGCGTTATCTGACCGAGCGGTTCAGCCTCGATGATTATAGGCGCGCTTACGGTGAGTTTCTGCCGTCGCTTGTCAAACGCGATTCCGTTCTCGCCTATGGATCGTGGGTGACTATCTGGGAAATCTCCCGTGATTTAATCGGTCTTCCGGCTGAATCGTCAGATGGTTATTGACAGGGGTGATCCAATCGCTATTTTGATTTATCGGACTTAGGTAGTTCAAGGCGCAGGGCTTTCAACAGTAGCAAAGGCCATGGAAAATATCCGCAATTTTTGCATTATCGCCCATATAGATCACGGCAAATCGACGCTGGCCGACAGGCTGCTCGAATACACCAATACGATTGACCCGCGTCAGATGAAAAAACAGGTTTTGGATACGATGGATCTCGAGCAGGAACGCGGCATCACCATCAAGTCTCATGCCATAAGGATGGAATATGCCGCAAAGGATGGAAAAACCTATATCCTCAACCTGATCGATACTCCCGGGCATGTCGATTTCAACTATGAAGTATCGCGGGCGCTGATGGCTTGTGAGGGGGCCTTGCTGGTGGTCGACGCCACCCAGGGGGTCGAGGCTCAGACGATTTCAAACCTCTATCTGGCACTCGAATCCAATCTGACGATAATTCCCGTCGTCAACAAGATCGATCTGCCGTCGGCCGATATTGAGCGGGTCAAAGAGGAAATCATTAATCTTCTCGGCTGCTCCGAAGATGAGATACTGGTTGCCTCGGCCAAACTGGGTACGGGGATCGAGCCGGTTCTGGAGGCGATAGTCAGCCGGGTGAGACCGCCGGGCGGGGATCCGGAGGCTCCGCCGCGAGCGCTGATATTCGATTCGGCATTCGACAATTACCGGGGCGCTGTAGCTTATGTGAGAGTCTTCGAGGGCCGATTCCGTAAAAGCGATTGGCTTCGCTTCTTTTCGCATCCACGGAAATATCAATGCGACGAGCTCGGCTATCTTATTTTGAAATACATCCCCCGAGACGAACTCAAGGCTGGCGAAGTCGGCTACATAATAGGCAACATAAGACAGGTGGGAGATACCCGGGTAGGCGACACGATCACCGCCGCCGATAATCCGGCCGCCGAGCCTCTGCCCGGATTCAAGCAGGCCAAGCCGATGGTGTTCGCCGGGATTTACCCGACCGAGGCGGAGAATTTCGAGGATTTGCGCGAGGCCATCAACAAATTGCAGCTGAACGACGCCTCGCTGGTGTTCGAACCCGAAACGTCGCTTGCCCTCGGGTTCGGTTTCCGCTGCGGATTTTTGGGTTTGCTGCACATGGAAATCATCCAGGAGCGACTTCAACGCGAATACAAGATGCCGATAATCACCACCGTGCCCAGTGTCAATTACCGGGTGACACTCACCGACGGCTCGGTGGTCGAAATAGACAATCCCTCGCTTATGCCCGACTCATCGAAAATCGAGAAAATCGAAGAACCGTTCGTAACCGCCTCGATAATAACCCCTTCGGAATATATCGGGAATCTCATGAAATTGTGCCTCGAGCGGCGCGGCCGGCATTTGAACACGGAATATATCGATCAAACCCGGGTCAATTTGCATTATCTCATGCCGCTTTCGGAAATAATCTTCGATTTCTTCGACCGCCTGAAATCGGTTTCGCGGGGATATGCTTCGCTCGACTACGAATTCAAGGACTACTATGAATCGAACCTGGTGCGCCTCGATATTCTGCTGAACGACGAGCCGGTCGACGCCCTGTCGGCAATCGTACACCGCGACAAGGCCTATAACTGGGGGCGCTCGTTGTGCGAGAAATTAAGGCAATTGATCCCCCGCCAGCTCTATGAAGTCGTCATTCAGGCGGCCATAGGATCACGTATCATCGCCAGAGATTCAATCAAACCTTTAAGAAAAAACGTCACCGCCAAATGCTACGGCGGCGACATCACCCGCAAAAGAAAACTGCTCGAAAAACAAAAAGAGGGCAAGAAAAGAATGAAGCGGGTGGGCCAGGTCGAGATTCCTCAGGAAGCTTTTCTGGCCATATTGCAGGTGGAAAAGTGATTACCTGCGGAAAGGAATCAAAGCCATGACAATCGATGGCACCATGAAAATCAAAACGTTGGCCAATTTTTGGATCTTCGAGGTCAAGCCGACAATCGACAAGGCCCTCGAAGCTGCTCCCGCCGAGAAACTCGACTGGATGCCGGCACCGGAAATGATCACCCTGGGAA
>CAZHVC010000160.1:0-5253 GCA_964535765.1 uncultured Ignavibacteria bacterium
GTGACCGCGCCGTCTTTATCCTCGGTTCCGATACAAATCAGCCCCCCCACTTCGTTGCAGACCGACTGAAATCCCTTTACCAGCCAAATCGATGGGTAGGCTCGCGGCCAATCCATCACGTATTTGAAACGTCCCTGCGAAAGGCCGCCAGCAGGCCGCAAATCGGCTGCTCTCAGTCCACAGCGGGCTACGACCCTGCCGAGAAGTGAGTCGATAGTCGCCGGAGTGACCTGAAAAACCGGCCTTTTGTCGGGACGCTCAATTTTCCGCCGTACGATTCCGGAGAGGAAATCCTGAAACAGTATTCCCATAGCCGCGATAAGCACCATTAAGATACCGGCAACAACGGGTTTAAGCCACAGCGGCTGAATCTTTTTCCTTTTTTTTCGGGGTATCCAGACCGTCATATCACATCGCCGTAATCGATTGATCTTCCCAAACCCTTATCCGCATATTGGTATCAGCGGAACGGCGCATCCGGAAAACCGCCCAGCCGCTGGCCTCAAATTGAATGTAATTGAAATCGCCGGATATATCCCTCAACGATAGATGGAAATTGACCTCCCATCTCTCCCAGACTTCGCCGGGATGCTCGGTCGAATTGCTGTCTTCGGGAATCTGCCGGAAAGGAACCCAAGTATCAAGACGGATTTCGTCGAAAGTTTCGAACAACCCTCGGGTGCGATAGATATCACCCGATATTCCGTCCCGCGGAATTTCAACTCTTTCTATCTGACCGTGACGGTCCTGGTCTATATAAATGAAAACGAATTGCCGATCGAGGCAGGTCTCGTAAACATCGATATCATTGTTCTCGTAGGCATACCGGAAATTCGACAGCACGTTGAAGGCGGCGATTGAATCGTTTTCGTCGTTTTGCGGCAGCACCGGTGCGAGAAAACGCGGCTCGGCCTCCGGGGGCGCGAAAGGATTATAACAGGAACAGAGCAGGCTGCCGATAACGATGAGCATAAAAACCGGCAGATTGTCGTATTTCATGGCTATCTCCGATACATCGCCTTGAAATTTCCCCAGCTCGGCCCGCCTGGCTGGTCGGGAATATCTTTCCATGAATTGATCGTCCAGAAACTGAGCATGGCTTGGCGCAGCCTGAAAATCGCCAGGCCACTCATCGTCGTCGTATCGGCACCCAGCGAATCGACGACGATGCTGCGGAGAATATACTCCCGGTAAACGACTGCCAGCGTATCGCCGAGGCTGTCGGGGTTTTCGAAACTTTCGGCCATTATCAAATCCAGCTTTCGCCCCGGTGCGTTGAATGTCGAAAAGATATTTTGAGCTGTCGATATCTCGACCGCTTTGCTCCAGTCGTAATAAAGGTAACCTGATCCCTGTGCCTCCGCCCTGATCGAATCCTCGGGCGACGAAAAATAAAAATCCTCCGCCAGGCAGGATTGGAAATTTTGAATGAACATTTCATTATAGGAGAATAACAGGTTGCGGATAACCGCCTCGGGCGAGGCGGGCGTCTCCCAGGTACCGACAATCCCAGCCGGCGGCTCTCCCGTACGTGTGGCAACGGGATTTTTGAAACAGCCGGCGGCGGCAACGGCTATCAGCAACGATGAAATCATTAATCTTTTCAAAAGATATACCTCACTGCCACATTGAGGAAATCACCGATATCGCGGTTCCGCCCGGGAGCCGTCCAAACCCGGCGATTGTACGAGACCGTCAGGTCTTGTTCGGCGTCTATCTTCCAGACGGCAGCCAGAGCCGCTGTCTGTTTGAGGTCGCGGCCGGCGAACTGCCTCAATACATTTCCGGGGCCGCTGTCGGAGGGGGCGAATACATAGTTGTAATCGTTCTTCGACTCCCAAATATATTGCGGCTCGATCTTCAACCACGGCACCGGGATATATTCCATTTTGGCCTCTATTCTATGGTAGCGCCTGTCCCAGCCAGTGGCCTGTTGCCAATTGTTCTCGTTCCAGAATAGTTTTCCGTAATCCTCGTATCGGTAAAGATATCCCGGCTTGATAATAAGCGACGGCGAGAACCTGATTTCGACTCCGGTGTTCCAGCTTGCCCGGCGGAAGATCCGGTTTCGGGTATTTATCGTCAGGCGGTCGTAATCATAGGAAATATAATTCGTCTGGATCTCGAAATCCTCGATCAAGCGCACGGGTCGGCAGACATTCCAGCCGAATCTCGACCCGAGAAGGTATGTCTCGTTTCGGTTGTTGTTGGCGGAACTGATGGAATTGATGTAAAGCTGATGAAACAGGCTGTAGCCGGTTCTCAGCTCGCCCCAGAAATGCCGATTGAATACCCGTTTGAAACGGATATTCATGATCGTCGTCCGCTGGTCGCGCTCGTTGATCGTCGGACCATGAAGGCCATAAAACGACGTCACGCCGAACACGCAATCGAATCCTACGCTGTCTTTTGAGGTAACGGAAAAACCGGCCTTCAACAGCACTTCCCCGAGTTCCGACCACAGATCGAGCAGATTTCCGAGAAAATCCTGCTTGTCCGATCGCCAACGATAGGCAGCCTGAATGAAAATCCTGCTTCGCCAGCTTTTCTCGACCTGGATGGAATAATTATAGCTCTCGCTGAAATTGTCGCTTTCGGAAAGCAGCGGGTTGGGATTGGCATTGTCATAATAATAATTCGATCGCACCGCCCCGGCGGCCACCCTGATGACGAACAGCCTGCCGGCGGCCGTTTTCGACAACCATTTAGCCCCGCGCTCGACTTTGACCTGGCGAACCAGGGTTTCACCTGCCTGCGTCCCTGAATAATATTTCTTGACGCCGTCGAAATTCTCAAGATTCCACTGCAACGTATCGCCGTTTCCCCAGGTCCTTTCACCGCCGACGGCGGCTTGGAATTGCGAATAGGGAATTTTATCGATCGCAAATGAAGAATATGACGCCGAAAACTGCAATGGGTAACCTTTCACGGTGATTTTGCGAAGGTCGGTCTGGAGACCGAAACTCGGTCCCCGGTTGATTATTTCTTTCGTGGGGTCAACGTTTTTCCGCCACATATTTCCTACAAAAGGCTCGGCTCTGATAAAACCCAATCCCGAATAGGGAACGGCAATCTTCAGATCCGACGAATATATGAGGCGGTCTTGCAGGGCTGCCCGAGAATAGCTTATCGATGGTGAAATATGCAGATTGTCAAGCAACTTGTATCGCCCCTGAATACCGGCGGCAAGATTTTCCTGCCAGCGCTTGTCGGGTTTTTTTATAAGTATGGAATAACCGTCGAGGGTGATCCCGGCCGAAAAGCGCTTTGTCTCGAATCGCCGGTTGTATCTGCTTTCCCAGTTGTAGGTATTATTATTGCGCGAAAAGACCAAAGACAACCCATCGGCCGTCTGGGAAAAAGCCGGCGAACAAATCGCCATAATCAACAACATCGTGTTTTTCATCATTCGAGGCATACGGCCTGCCAGGCGACAAACAACCTGTGAAAAGAATCCAAATCGAGCTCGGCCGCCCGCACAGCGGCGCTGCCGAAACATCCGGCAACCAGAGAATCGACTCTTTTTCTCGGCATGGCCAGGGCCATCCGCAATGAATTCGTCAGCATTTTCCTCCGGGCAAAAAAACAAGCTCTCAAAAAAGCTCTGAACCTGTCGGCGTCGCCGAATCGGATATCCGCCGGCGTCAATTTGACCACCGCCGACTTCACTTTCGGGGCGGGCGAAAAGGCGTTCGCAGGAATCGTAAACAGCCTTTCACACCTGAAAGCGGTGGCGGCCAACACGGTTAAATGACCGTAAGCCTCCTCTTTCGGCTTGGCCACGAGCTTCGCCGCTACTTCCTCCTGCACGGTGATAATTCCCAGCTCAATCGATTCAGCCAATTCGATAAGACGCTCGATGATACCCGCCGTCCGATTGTAAGGGATATTGCCTATCACCTTGAAACGCGACGGCAGCAGACTTTTGTCGAAATCAAAGAAATCCCGATTGAGAATCCGCAGGTTGGGCGAGTTGCCGAATTTTAATTCCAACCGTCGACAAAGATGCCGATCAATTTCCACCACCGTCAATTTATGATCGCCGCCGATAAGCAGTTCGGTCAAAGCGCCAAGGCCGGGGCCGATTTCGACGATTTCGTCTGCCGGCTTTATGTCCAGTCGAGCGACGATTTTTTGAGCCAGCGAACGGCTTTTCAAAAAATGCTGACCAAGATTTTTCTTAGCCTTAATCGGCGACATAGTTTCTGACCCTGAGCGCAATATTCATCGCATCGGCGATTTTCCTGCAAGCATCCAGATCAACCTGCGGCAGGTTGACCACGCTGAACACGGTCTGAATCCCAAACGCCCGGCAGTCGGCGGCAAATTTCAACACGGCTGCATAAGCGCTTTCGCCGAATTGCGGCCGGCAGAGCTCGACATACGTTGGCGCATCCTGAGCGTTCAGGCTCACGCTGACGATATCGATCAAGCCGCTCATCTTTTGCGGAAGATTCGTCCTGTTGATCAGGCTTCCCTGGCCGTTCGTGTTCAGGCGGATCGGCACCTTTTTGCTTTTCAGCTCCCGGGCAAGCTCAAGCATCAGATCGGCTCTCAGGGTCGGCTCGCCGATGCCGCAGAACACTATCTCCTTATAATCCGAATGCTTTTCCAGCGCCGATATGACATCATCCTTCTCGGGCTCGCGTTCGAGCCGAAGGTTGTGACCGGCCGCGCGCATCCGTTTCCGGCGAAAACAGAATATACAATTGTTGGGGCATCGATTGGTGAGGTTGATATAAACGCTGTTGCCGATCCGATAGACGATTTTCGGATAATCGGGCAACGGCAAAGACAGAACATCGGCGGCATTTCTGGAAGTGATCCTGTCGATATCGGCCCGGGAATAGCGGGGGAATATCTCGGCCAGCTTTTCGATAACATATTTGACGTTGTCGGGGCGGTTCCGTTTCCCTCTGAGCGCCTGGGGGGATAGATACGGGCTGTCCGTCTCGACCACTATCCGGGACAGCGGAACCGCGGCGGCCACCTCCGGGCCGCGCGATTTCGGATAAGTTATCGGACCGCCGAACGCCACATGGAAACCGGCGCCGACACCCTCGGCCGCCTCGCTTTTATCGCCCGGAAAAGCATGCAGGATTCCCCTTTTGACGGAGCTTTTTTTCAGGATATCGTAACAGTCTTTCAAAGCCTGCCGGATATGCAATATCACCGGCAGTTTCAATTTGGCGGCCAACTCAAGTTGTTCCAGAAACGCTTTCTTCTGAATATCAGGCGGCGACAGATTGCGGT
>CAZHVC010000161.1:0-5252 GCA_964535765.1 uncultured Ignavibacteria bacterium
GGCCGCCATGCGTTTCTATGCCGGCCGATTCGGTGAAAACGCCGACCGGTGGGGGAATATCGGCCTGCTTCATGATTTCGATTATGAGAAGAATCCCGATAATCATCCGCTTGCCGGTTCGGAAATCTTATCCCGGGAAGGATACGGGACTGACTTCATAGATTGCGTGTTGTCCCATGTCGATTCCTGCGGCAAGCCGCGCGACAGCAATGCGCGCAAAGCTCTCTTTGCGGTCGATGAGTTGTGCGGATTTCTGACGGCCGTGGCGCTGGTAAGGCCGTCGAAAAAGATAGCCGATGTCGAGCCGAAGTCGGTGATGAAGAAAATGAAAGATAAGGCTTTCGCCAGGCAGATCTCGCGCTCCGATATTATAAGGGGCGCCGCTGAACTCGGAATACCCCTGGAAGAGCATATAGAAAACGTGCTGAACGCACTCAAGGGAATCGCTCCCGAATTGGGACTATAAAATTGAAAAACCCGAAATTGATCGAGGCCGTGTTTTTCGACATGGACGGAGTCCTCGTTGACTCCATGAAGTTCCATGTCGAGGCATGGATGAAAGCATTCAACGAATACGGCTTCTATCCGAAGGAACTTCCGTTTTATCTCAACGAGGGCGTAAGACACGATATAACGGTAAAAGACAGGCTTGCGGAACTGGGAGTCGAAAACGCAAGCGATGAACTGATCGAAAAAATATACTCCAGAAAACGCCGAATTTACGAAAAAATCGCCGTCCTCAAGCCGTTAAACGGCATCAAGACGATACTGGATAGATTGCAAGGGAAGGTGATTTTGGCGGTCGTCACGGGTGGTGTTCCGTCGATCGTGCAAAAAACTTTGAGCCTGTTCGAATGCCGATTCGATTTCGTGGTCGATTACGAAAGCACGAAAAAAGGCAAACCAGATCCCGAACCTTACCTCTTTGCCGCGGCAAAAGCGAACATTCCACGAGACAGAATTCTGGTTATCGAAAATTCGCCGACCGGTATCGCCTCCGCGGTCGGCGCCGGTCTTACTTGCTGGGCGGTCTGCACGACACTGCCCGCCGAATATTTGATGCAGGCCGATCGCATTTTCGACGATTTCAAACAACTCGAATACGCTTTATTCGATGAGTCGGTGATCCAATACAGGTAATTCTATCGCTTGACAAGGTGCTTCCGCCGGATGTAAGGTTGTAATCTGGAGGGAAACATGGCTAAGATATCGCTGATACTTGACGAAATCATGGCAGCCGCCGGAGAAACGACCTCGGTGGAATCGCGACTCATGAAAACGGCTCTGTTATGCGAGCTTGCCGGTGCCGACGGCGTTGTCGTAAAAATCAAGGAAGACGGCCTGAGTGCAGGCGCGGAAAAATCGATCAAATCGCTGAAAGATGTTTTAGACATACCGCTGGCCCTGATTCTGCCGTCCGATGAAAAATCCGTCGCCAGGGCGATAGAGATAAAGCCGGATATGGCGGTGCTGCAATCGACGACTCCGGAAGCGGCGACCATAGTCACGAAATTCCAGGTGGCCGATATCGTGGTCGGGATAATTCTGCCGCCGGAAATAGATCAGGTGAAAGCCGCCGCCAGAACCAAGGCCGATTATGTGGTTTTCGATACGGCCGCCTATTGCAACTCCAAAAGCCTGACCGAAAAGTTAGCCTATCTTGATAATGTCGCAAAATCGAGCGCTCTAGCCCAGCGGTTATCTATGGGGGTCATCGTCAGCGGAAAATTGACGCCCTCACAGGCGGGCAAATTCGCCGAAATCGAAAATATCGGGGAATTTTTCTTGGGCAGTCAGGTAGCCTTCGCCGCCGTCAGCCAGGGCCTGCCGAAAGCGCTTCAGCGTTTCAAAGAGGTGCTATAAGGCGGATCGCCGATTGTCAGCGGGAAACCGCCGCTAACCTTTGCAATGCCGGCTGGGTCAAGGATACGGAATCGCTCGTCTTCGGATGAATTATGCGGCGCAAATATTATTTGATCTTTATCCTCTCCACACTGACCCCGCTTCTGACATTGGCGATAATTTCGTTTTTATTCATCCCTTTGCAGAAGGATGGCATTACCCATAGAAGGCTGACTGCCGCTTTCGGCGGTTTTTCCAAATATATCGATAGGCGTGGGCTTGAACTGCTTTCGCGAACCGCAGCTATAGCCTCCTCCAGTCCGCTCTACGAGCTGCTGCTGACCTTCAACCAGATCGGATATTTCGATCAGCCGGCGTTCATCGAGCAATCGCTGCGCCAACTGACGATGTCCAATCTCGACTACCTGATGGTCACCGATCCTCAGGGCAACATAATTGCTCAGGGGCACGACCCGGGCGGCATCGGTGGCTCGGCGACCGACGATCCATTGGTGATCAGAGCCTTGACCGGGCAGAAAATATTCTCGACAGGTATCCGCAGGATAAGGGGACGTTGGGAAGCTCTCATGCTTGCTTCCGTGCCGATAATGTTCCGCAACCGAATAATCGGAACCTTGACCGCCGGTACGATCATGGACGAGGATTTGCTCGAATCGGCCAAGAGTCTGTCCGGAGGCGAATTTATCCTGGTGGTGGGGGGAACGGCCAAAGTAAGCACCGTGGACAAAGAAATGGATCAGCGGATCCTGTTCGTGCAGGGCGAGGGGATGCAGACTTTCGAAATAGGAGGTATCAAACACGGATTCGCCTCGTTTCCGCTAATCGATTTCGCCGGCGAGAACGTGGCCGATATTATCTTGGGGATCAATATCGCCGAGATCGAGGCGATATCCGCTAATTTCGCCCGGCTTTTTTCATTGCTGTTCATCGCCTCGGCCGTGCTTTCGGTGGTGGTCGTCAAATACTATTCGAAGAAAATCGATCGCCAAATCGCCATGATCGCCGATGGTTTGACGAGAATCGCCGGCGGCGAGCTATCGGCCTCGGTTTCGATAAATCCTCACGATGAGCTTAAAGAACTAAGTCTGCATCTGAACGCTGCGGCCGCCGAATTGAAAGACAGATTCGAAAATGCCGTCGAATCGGAAAGAACGATCACCCTAACGCATACGGCGGATAAAATCGGCGCCAGGATCCGGAAAACCGCTGAAATTCTTCGCGGCCTGTTGAATGACCTGAACCGCAAAACGGCTGAGTCATCTCCGGCCGAATCCGATAAGACGACAAAAGACGTTCAAAAACTTTCCGCCGAAATCAATTCACTCATCAAGCTGGGCGATACTCTGTTGGAATTCACCAATCTCCCTCCGCCGACGTTGCAACCCGTGACTCTGTATGATCTGAAAGACCTGATCGAAAGCAATTACGCCGACGAAATCGAATCCGGCGACGTGACTATCACCATAAGAGAACCGGCGGCGGCGATTCAAGCGGATCCGGTTCAGCTAAAGCGCATGGTCGATTGCCTGATTCAAAACGCTTTCGAAGCGTCCGGTCCGGCGGGGCGGGTTGAAATCGCGATCGAGGCGGACGATGCCCGGGCAAAGATTACCGTCAGTGATAACGGTCCCGGATTCAGCGAACTGGCTTTGAAGAACCTCTTCCGGCCGTTTTTTTCGACGAAACCCGGCGGCAATGGCCTCGGCCTCATATTGGCCAAAAAAATAGTCTTGAATCACGATGGAAAAATCGAGGCCGGCAATGCTCCTGCGGGCGGCGCGGTCGTTCGACTTGAATTCAATATTGTAGAAGCGCACTAATGGGCACTCGGTTATGGTCCATTTCTGCCAGGATGTGAAACAGTCATGACTGTACGGGAAGCGGGCCTGCCGGACGAAATCGTCGGAATCAGCGAGGATGAGGCGGCCGGTCGTCTTCGCACGGAAGGTTTCAATGAAATTCCCGACGAGGCCGACAAGGGGGTCTTTCATGTCTTGCTGGGTATCGTTTCGGAGCCGATGTTTTTATTACTGATCGCTTGCGGAGTGATCTACTTTTTAATCGGCGATCTGCAGGAAGCGGCGATGCTTCTCGCTTTCGTGCTGGTGGTAATAGCGATTACGTTTTATCAGGAGCGAAAAACCAGCCGGGCCCTGAAAGCGTTGCGGGATCTGTCCAGTCCTCGGGCGTTGGTTATCCGCGACGGCCGGCGCAGAAGAATCGCCGGCAGAGAAGTTGTCAGAAAAGATATTTTGATTTTGACCGAGGGGGACAGGGTGCCTGCCGACGGCCGAATTCTGTCGAGCCTCAATCTCGAAATCGATGAATCATTGCTGACCGGCGAATCGGTTCCGGTTCGGAAAGTCAGCGCCGACTCCGAGATCTCCAGCGGCGATGCGGGCGCTGGTGGTCGGTCACATGCATATTCGGGAACGCTTGTGGTAAGCGGTCAGGGGTTGCTCGAAGTCACGGCTATCGGGACGAATACCGAAATGGGCAAAATCGGCCGGATTCTGTCCACGATCGAGGAGGAGCCGACAGTACTGCAAAAGGGCGTTTCGAAATTGGTCCGCAATCTGGCCATTATCGGAACGTCCATTTGCTTGGTGATCGTGATCGTCTACGGAATCAGCCGAAACGATTGGCTTCATGGATTTCTGGCCGGACTGACCTTGGCCATGGCGATACTTCCCGAGGAATTTCCCATGGTCTTGACCATATTCCTGGCGTTAGGAGCTTGGCGCCTTTCCCGCCGCCAGATATTGACTCGCAGGATTCCCGCGGTGGAAGCGTTGGGTGCGGCAACCATGCTGTGCGTCGATAAAACCGGCACACTGACCACGAATCAGATGAGCGTGCGGAAAATCGTCGTCGGCAATTCATCGATCGATCTCGAGCAAAGCAATATTCGGGAAATTCCCGAGCAATTTCACGAGATCATAGAATACAGCATTCTCGCCAGCAAACGCGATCCTCACGATCCGATGGACAAAGCGTTCCTGAATCTTGGCAGCACTTTCCTGCGAAATACGGAGCATATTCACCATGACTGGCAGTTGGTTCAAGAATACCCGATTTCGGAAAAATTGCTGGCAATATCGCATGTTTGGAAATCACCCGACGGCGACGATTTCGTCATCGCCGCCAAAGGCGCTCCGGAAGCGATAGTAGATCTTTGTCACCTCGATTCGGCAAAACAAAAGGAGATCGTTTCTCAATCGTCACGGCTTGCCGCCGAGGGATTGAGGGTTCTGGGCGTATCGCGGGCGCTTTTCAAAAAGGGGTCGTTGCCTGATATCCAGCACGATTTCGTATTCGAATTTTTGGGGCTGATGGGATTGGCCGATCCTTTGCGGGAATCGGTGCCGGCGGCGATCAGAGAATGCCGT
>CAZHVC010000162.1:0-5233 GCA_964535765.1 uncultured Ignavibacteria bacterium
ATGTGTTGGTGGCGATCGCCGCCGGAATCGATTTATCGATCGGCTCGATGATGATCTTTCTGCTGGCGTATCTATTCGCCAATATCGGCGCTTTCACGGCCGTAATCGGCATAACCAATTTCACCCGCTCCGACAATATCGAGGATTTCTGCGGTCTCTGGAAACGCAGTCCCGCGGCAGCCCTGTTCATGACTATTTTTATGCTCTCGCTTGTGGGAATCCCCCTTACCGGCGGTTTTATCGGCAAGTATTTCCTTTTCGGGGCGGCGGTCAAAGAAGGTCTTTACGGCATCGTTATCGTGGCCGTCTTGACCTCGGTGATATCTCTTTTTTACTACATGAACGTGGTCCGCGTCATGATGTTTCTGCCGCCGAAATCGACCGAAAAAATCCCGCTTTCGAATCTCATCCGTTTCGGCCTGTTGCTTAATGTGGCTATGGTATTGTTAATCGGAATCCTGCCCGATCTTTTCTATAGATGGGGCATGAGCGCCGCCGCTCCATTCAGATTTCTGCCATAGCTTAGGTCTCCATAACCGGAAATCAAATTCGGGTATCGTTCATGCTCCGGCATTCGGGTCGGATTTTCCGCAGGGTCTCCGGAAACAGAGAAACGACGGTCGCAAATCCTTATCCTTTTCATGTTGACAGGTAGCTGTCGGTAAATGATAATAGATCCATGAGCAGTCGCCGCAGTCTCAGCAATATAGCTCGCGATATTTTCGTTTCGGGAATCCTCGTTATTGTTCCGCTCATATTGACTTTCATCCTGCTTAAATTGCTCGTCGAATCGGCCGATGGCTGGGTAAAACCGATTATCATCAGGGTTTTTGGTCAACCGCTTGATTTTCCGTTCGCCGGAATCATCATCACTCTGGCCTTGATATTGATCGCCGGAATCCTGGCCGCCAACGTTTTCGGCAATTGGCTGATTCGTTTATGGGAATTGGCCCTGCTGCGGATTCCTTTCGTCAATTTTGTCTATGGCTCAGCCAAGCAATTCATTCAAGCGCTGACTTTGCCTCAGAAAAAGGCGTTCAAATCGGTTGTTTTAGTCGAATATCCGCGGGCCGGCGTATATGCGGTTGGATTTCTCTCCGGCCAAACAACGATCCAAACAGCGCAAGGCAGGAAAGAATATTTGGTTATTTTTATCCCGAGTACGCCGACACCGTTCACGGGGATACCGATCCTGTTCCCGGCGGAAGCGGTCACGAAAATCGATCTGCCGATAGAAGAAGGGATAAAGCTGGCGGTATCGGGCGGCATAATCACGCCGGCCGCCATAGACCTGCTTAAATCCGGAAAGCCGGATAGAGCGACTCAATAGTCGGAAAACCCAAGCACGGAATACGGGTTCGGGAAAGAACGATGAACCTCAGCCGGATTTTTGACCCCGATTTAATCAAGTTGAATCTACAGGCCCCCACAAGAGAGGCGGCCATAGAAATGCTGGTTGATATGTTCTGCAACAAATATCCCAATATCAACCGGGAAGAAATAATCGCCGCCGTCAACGAAAGGGAGAAACTCGGCTCCACTTCGATGGGACGTGGTGTCGCTTTCCCTCATGCCAGAACCGATCTTGTCACTGGACTCCATGTTGTTCTCGGCATTTGCCGAACCCCGATCGCGGCGGAAACCCCCGACGGCAAACCGTTGCAGCTGATTTTTTTGTTGTTGACGCCGCGGAACATTTCGAAGGTCTATCTGCAAAGCCTGTCCGGTCTGGCCAATTTGTCCAGACGCCCCGATACACTGCCCTCATTGCTTGCCGCAACAGACAGCCATGAGGTCATCGAAATAATTCAGCGGGCGGGAATAGCGGTGGAGCCGATTATCATGGCCGGTGATATAATGACCGTCGAGCCGATTACCATCAAACGACACGATACTATACGGGAAGCCGTCAATCTGATGTTCAAGCATAAAATCAGGGGGCTTCCGGTGGTCTCAAATGACGGCCAGCTGGAGGGCGAAATCACCGAGGCGGATATCATTCGTTTCGCTCTCGAGAAATATTCGGCGTCGGTAACGGGATCCGCGGAAACGGTTTCGCGAACCTATGATGAAATCATGCAGATGGCAAACACGATTTCGGTCGATCAGGCCATGAACGACAAACCTTTGATATTCGAAACCCACGCACCATTGAGAGAAGTGGCTCAGGCGATTCTCGACAGCAGAAGCGGGATTGCGATGGTCGTTTCGGCACAGAAGCTGCGCGGCGTAATCACTTTGTCGGACATCGTTATTAAGATCATGAGAGGTTGATGTGCTTGAGGAAACCAAACAACTCACGGCCGAGGCAGCGAAAATGTCGGCCTGGAATGCGATTTGGACGTTTCCTTCCATTATCGGCGCCGCTTTGGTGATAGCCTGGGGTGCGGAATCGGCTCAATTCCTCGTCTCCCAGGGATTCGCCCTGACGATGCTGGCCTTAATTCAAACGCTTCCCGAATTCGCCGTGGAGGGAGTGATCGCCTGGCGGGCCGGTCAGGTTCCGACCTCGGAAAACATCGGTTTGGCCACCGCCAATTTCACCGGGGCGCTGAGGTTGCTGGTCGGCTTGGGTTGGCCAATGATTTACTACGTATCGGCCGTTTTTAATTTGAGCAAACGCAAACGCAAAAGAAGTCTCGACAGCATCAATCTCGACAGCGAGCATTCGGTCGAACTTATCGGTTTATTGGTGCCGACGCTTTATATGTTCGTTATCGTGTTGAAGGCAAGTCTTACGCTATTTGACGCCCTGATTCTGATGCTCATTTATCTGGCATACATATCGCTGTTGTTAAGGCTCCCGCCGCGGGAAAGCGAGAAAATAGAGGAAATCGAGCCGATACCGCGATATGTATTGTCGCAGCCGAGAATTTGGCGCAACGCATTGATCGCAGTATTGTTTTTGGGCGGAGCGACGGTGATTTATTTCGTGGCTCACCCGTTTCTCGAGAGCATGCTCGGCCTTTCGATCGTGTTGGGAGTGCCGACATTTGTCTTTATCCAGTGGGTAGCCCCGTTTCTATCCGAGTTCCCCGAGAAAATATCGGCCTTTTACTGGGCGAAATCGGTAGATAAAGCACCGATGGCTCTCATGAACATGGTGTCGTCGGGAATTGCCGAGTTGACCTTGTTGGTATCGTTAATCCCGATCGTTTACTGTATCTCTCGAGGGGGTATTTACGGCATAGAATTCGACTGGCCCCACCGGGTGGAGATTTTATTGACCGCGCTTCAATCTTTGCTGGGATTTTTGATTTTGGCCAACATGGAATTGCGTTCCTACGAAGCAGTCGGCTTGTTTTTGCTCTGGATATTCCAGTTTTTGAATCCATCCAGCCGCGAGGAAATACTTTTCGTTTATGCAGGCTGGATTATAATCGAGATCTTCCTGGCCATATTCGGATTGCGGCGGTTGAAAGCCTTCTCGCACTTCCAGCAGATCATCGCCAAACACTATGGTCGAACGAAACCATCTTAGTTCGATAATTGTATAAAAACTAATAACTTGACCTTGTTTCGGGTAAATTCTAAAATTACCGCGGAAACCGTGGCTGGAGGTATCACGATGAATTCCCTTAAAACGTTTATTTTGCTGGCAGCCCTCACCGTTCTGTTGATATTGATCGGCGATTTGGTCGGTGGGCCAAGGGGTATGATGCTGTTTTTCATAATCGCGCTTTTGATGAATATCATGACTTATTGGTTTTCCGATAAAATCGTGTTGGCCATGTACGGCGCTAAGCCGGCGCCCGATAATTCACGACTTACGGCGATCACGCGGCAGGTGGTTCAGGCAGCCGGTATCCCGATGCCGAAAGTCTACCTGATCGAGGCTGATCACGCCAATGCGTTCGCCACCGGCCGCAATCCGAACCATGCGGCCGTCTGCGCCACCAGCGGCATTTTGAGCTTGTTGAATGACGAGGAGCTGAAAGGGGTCATCGCTCATGAAATCGCCCATATAAAAAATCGCGATATCCTGATCGCCACGATAGCGGCGGTCATCGCCGGGGCGATAACGATGATTTCGCGCACGGCGTTCTTTTTCGGGGGACGCGATGACGAAAACCGGAACCCGATCCTGGGAATTGTCATCCTTATCACCGCTCCCATAGCGGCTTTTCTGATTCAGATGGCGATCTCGAGATCGCGCGAATACATGGCCGATGCGACCGGAGCATCGATTATCCACAATCCCTATGGTCTGGCCTCAGCCTTGAGAAAAATCCATCTTGCTTCGCAACGGGTAGGTATCAATGCCAATCCGGCGACCGCCCATATGTTCATAATAAATCCGCTATCGGCACGCGGCTTTGCCTCGCTTTTTTCCACCCATCCTCCCGTCGAGGAAAGAATAGCCAGACTTGAAGCTATGACCGGAGGCGCAATCAGGTAAATGGGGTTGGCGCTTGCCCTGAATTTCATTCTTGTCGGCATTTTGGTTATCCTTTCCGGCTTCTTCTCGGCCTCCGAAATTGCCGTGGTGGCGATCCGCTCCAGCAGGTTAAAAGAGCTGATCGGTTCAGGGGATAAGCGGGCTGCGTTCGTCGAAAAACTGAAAAACAATCCGGACAGTTTTTTTGCGGTCGTTCAAATCGGGATGACGGTGACCGCCTCGGCCGCATCGGCGATCGGCGGGGCGCTGGCGATCACCCTGATCGGGCCACTGGTCAAGAATATCCCGATAAAAGCGGTCCAATCGGCGGCCGAACCGATTTCGGTGACCCTGGTTGTCATTCTTATATCTTATCTATTCTTGGTTGTCGCCGAGCTCGTGCCTAAAGCCGTGGCGATCAGACGAAGCGAACGAATTGCCTTATTCGTTGGCGCGCCCACCTGGTATTCCATAAGGGCAATCAACATAGTAATCAGAGTATTGACCTGGTCGACCAATCTCTGTCTGAAATTGCTGGGTCTGCCGCCGGAGGGAAAACTCGGTTCATCGGTAAGCGAGACTGAAGTCGAGTTCCTAATAAAGGAGGGATTGGAACACGGTGTTTTCGATAAAGAAGAGCAGCGGCTCATTCATTCGGTATTCGAATTCACCGATACCAGCGTGCAGAGGGCGATGACGCCGCGGACCGAGATTGTCGCAATCGAAATCGGTGCCTCCGTTGATGAAATGATCAGAACCGCCATGGAAACTAATTATTCCCGCTTTCCGATTTATGATGGTTCGCTGGATAATATCAAAGGAATCATACATTCCAAAGATCTTTTATATGAGCAC
>CAZHVC010000163.1:0-5202 GCA_964535765.1 uncultured Ignavibacteria bacterium
CTATATAACGGCACGGATTCGGGTTTGGTGGCGGTAAATACCAGAAATGGAAAATCGCTTGCTGAATTCCGCCCCGGGGGACAGGTCTTCAGCACGCCGGCAATCGATGGACGCATGATTTATTTCGGATAATGGGACAAGAAATTTTACGCCCTCGCTCGATTCCGATTCTCGATCGTCTGGGAATTCGCCGATAGCGGGGCATTCGATGTTTCCCCGCTGATTGACGGCGATCTGGTTTACACCGGCAGTTTCACCGGTAGCATCTACGCCCTCAACAAAACCACCGGCAAGCCGATCTGGGATTTCAAAACCGATCATTGGGTGGTTTCGTCACCGGCCATTCTCGGCCCGAGTCTGTATATCGGCAGCTCCGATTCGCGGCTATATTGCCTTGATAAACATACCGGCGATTTGATTTGGCAATTCAAAGCCGGCGCCGATATCGCCAGCACTCCGGCGATAATTTCTACCGACAAGGGCGATAGAGTCGTTTTCGGCAGCCATGACCGCCATATATATTGCGTAGATTGCGAAAGCGGCGCCGAAATCTGGCGCTACAACGCCGGAAGCGAGGTGTTTTCATCACCCGCTTTCGACGGCCAGCGGATTTACTGCGGTGCGACCGAACGCAAAATTCTTTGCCTTGACCATTCGACCGGCAAATTGCTCTGGCAATTCACCGCCGGCGATATCGTCTATTCAAGTCCGATCGTCGGCGGCGGTCGAGTCTATTTTACCTCCAACGACCATGTGCTTTATTGCCTGCTTGCCGAAAATGGTGTCCTTGAAACGTCATTCGCCATGAAAGCCGCCTCGAACTGCTCTCCGGCGGTCGCTGGAAGGCAGCTATTCGCCGGCGACATGGCTGGTATAATTTATGCCCTTCAATGACGAAGCAATCGGTCGTTTGTCTCCCAAAACAACAATTTTCATCGTCCCGATAGAAGCATCGAGTCCCGCAATTCAATCTCAATTTTCGCATAAACAGGCCCGACAACCGCTTTCCAGGCGGTCCTTTTCATGATCGATCGGCCTGGCCAAAACTGTTGCCGCATCACGATCAATAATCTTTGACTTCTCGACCCGGTTGCTGATAAAATGTGGCGATCGCCGGATATAATTTTTTTGAGAAAGGGGACCGAATGGCTGGCTTGGAAGTCATAAAAATCGATTTCGATAACGAAGCGACGTTTGCAAAGAAATATCATAACGACAAGATTCCCCTGGGTAGTCAGCTCATCGTCAATCAATCGCAGGAGGCGGTTTTCGTCAACGGCGGCCGAGTTTGCGATCTTTTCGGACCGGGAACACATTCTTTGACGACGGCCAACCTGCCGATTCTTTCGGCTTTGATAAACATTCCTTTCGGCGGCCGTTCGCCCTTTTCCGCCGAGGTCTGGTTCATCAACAAAGTCGCCAAACTCGATCAACCTTGGGGGACGACCAACCCGATAGTCCTCGACGATCCGAAAACGGAAGTGACGATGTTGATAAGGGCTTACGGTCAGTGGGGTTTTTTTATCGATGACTCCCGCAGTTTTTTGACTCAACTAGTCGGCACACTTCGGGAATTCAACTCCGATATGTTGAACGAGTATTTCCGGGGAACGGTCTTGCAGAGTTTCGCGGTCGCCTTGGCTGAATTTGCGGCGGAATATCAAATACCGATAAGCCAACTCAGCGCCCATCTCGATAAGGTCGCGGAAAAGGCTGGTGCGGAGATCGCACGCCAGCTTGATCGATTTGGGATCGTCCTTAAAGGTTTTCAGATTAGCAGCTTCAATATAGAAAAACGCGAGCTGGAAAAAATCCAGGATGCACAATTGAATGCCTATACTATCGACAAACTATCCGAAAAACGCGCGACCGATACCTATAAAACGGTGCGCCAATTCGACGTGCTTGACAAAGCCGTGGAAAAACCGGGAACCGCCGGAGATCTGCTTGCGGCGGGGTTGGCGATAGGCGGCGGCCTGGCCGCAGGCGCCAAAGCGGGCAAGCTTTTCGGTGACTCCGAGACAGGAATGCCCGAAAAAGGCGATATCGAACGCCGGCTCAAAATATTGAAAGACCTTTTAGATAAGGGACTGATAACCCAAGACGATTACGACAAGAAAAAAAAGAGCATTCTGGAGGAAATTTGATCCTTGAAAGGCAATGGTCGATTATTGAAATGGTTGCCTAGTGAGATTAACATCGCCTATTTAATCTCCGCGGCGGTTTTTCTTATGGTGCCGCTGATTCTGGTTCCCGCGAACGACCGGTCGGCTTATTTCTGGCCGCGCCTTCTCTGGTCGCAATTTCTTGTGTTTCTCGTCTGGATTGTGATACGCAAGGCTCTATTATTTTCAAGAGGCAAAATAAAGTCTGTTGCCGAAGGGTTATGGCCGTTTATCGTCATCCTTGTTTGCGCCTATGCGCTGTTAAGCTTTTCCATGATGATCATTCATGCATTGTTGCCGTCGAGCGGTTTTCTCGATCGTCTGCATCTGGTAATCCAAGTTATCACAACCGGAACCACCGTAGTCATCGCCGCGATCGCCCTTTTCGCCGCCAAAACGGTGGTTGCGAAAGATATCCCGACTTCGGCGGCAATGAAATCTCCGGCAGCTTTGGCGAGTGGACTGGCCACGCAAATCAAGCGATTGAAACTTGCTGTTAATAAGGAATCATCTCCCGAAATTAAGGCTTTAGGTGAATCGCTTATCAAGCTGCATGACCGAATTAATTATTCCCTGCCGCAGTTCTTACCAAATGAAGAGAAGCCGGAATATCCTGTTATCGCAGCCGAGATTGAAATCATTTGCCGGAAATTAACGCAATTGGATTACGGCTCGCCCGATTGTGAGAAGTCATGTCGGAAAATGACGGCCAAGATCGATAATCTGCTTTCGGAGATCGGTAAATTGGCTTGAAATCCGAGGAAATGAATTGATTCAGGTTGAACAATGCCCCCAGTGCACGGCTCCGGCTCCCCAACACGCCGAACGTTGCCGCTATTGCGGTTCCTACTTTCGGATCAGAAATTTGACTCAGCTCAAAGAAGCCAGCGACGATGCCCTTCGTTTATATATAAAAAAATACCGCGATGCTGTCGCCGCCGACCCTGAAAACGGCCAGGCTTATTTGAGCCTCGGCTTGTGTTTCCTTCGTCTGGGCCTGCATAAAGAGGCGCTGGAAAATTTCCAGAAGGCCTGCGATCTGATTCCTGATAGTGCCGACATATATTATTTTACATCGATCGCAATGCTGGGCGGCAAAAGACCTCGACTGACCAGCCTGATGGATATCAAGGCGATCGAGAAATATCTCGAGGCAGGATTGAAAATCAGACCTAATGATGCGGGAATACTATTCCTAAGGGGCGTCATAAAAGAGGATTACTACAAAGCCAACGGTCTTAAAGAGTCGCCGAGCTCCGATCACTTTTACAAAAAGGCCAAATCGTCCGGCCTGACCGATGAGCAAAGGACCACTATCCTCAAGCAAATAGGACTCGCGCCGGAGCAGGTTTTGACATTCGAGGAAAAGGCCCGCCTTAAAAAAATCGAGAAAGGAAAAAGACGCCGTATCAAATTATACTTTTTGCCCCGTTATTTCTGGGTCATTACCGCCGCCGTCATTTTGCTGGGCACCTCGATAGCCATTTTCGCCGACAAAAGTCGCGGCCTGGCAGCCTTTGCCTCGATTTTGACCATCATGGCGACGGCGATCTTCATCTATCTGGTTTACAGAAGAGCGAACACGAAACTCATCGATAAATATTTCATCGAAGACCTCGAGATGCTTAAAACCAAAAGAGCGATCGACAAATTGGGGATCGAGCCGCAGCAGCTCGTCAGGGAAAGCGCCATCGCCTATGGACCGGTAATCGAAGGTAAAGGCAGGATGTTCGTACAGGATCGTAAAGATAGGAAAAACCGGTATCGAAAAATCAGAGTGATCGTGGCGGCCTTCGGGGCGCATCAATTGCTTACTTACCAATGTGTTTTCGATTTCACCACCGGCAAATCGGCCAATGAAACCACGGATGAATTCTTCTATGACGATGTCGTTTCAGCATCGACCGGCACGGGATTCTGGGAATATCGCTTGAATGGCAAGGTCATCAGCGACAAGGAAGTGGAATTGTTCAAGCTAACCACCTCCGCCGGCACCGACATTACGATACCGATTAGATCGAAATATATCGGGTCTTCCGGCGACAAGCCGATCGCCCTCGCCGGCGATACGGTGCAGGCCATCCGTTGCATGCTGAGAGAAAAAAAAGAGAATTGAAAATATCTATCCGTTAGAATTCTTTACCTATCGCTTATCGCATTTGGCGGATAAGGCTTTGTCATCAGATCCCGATAACCATCCGCCTGCGTTCCACTCGGCCGCTATCTATTTTTGGAGAGCGGCTATATGGGCATTGATTTCCTCGATATTATCCGCATCGGGGTTTTTTTCCACGAACACTTTCAACCAAGCGGCGGCTTGATCACTGTCTTGCAAAACGTTTTCGTAAAGATCGGCCAGTTTCAGGGGGGCTAGCATACCTTCGGTCGTTTTTGGAAATTTTTCATGCAGTGTTTTTAGGGCCGTAGCCGCGGCCTGGAAATTTTCCATTTCGAGATAACAGCGAACCAGGTATCCTTGAGCCCTGGCCGCCACTGCGGGATTGGATGTGGCTGGATCGCAATATTTCTTTATATACTCTTCCGCCTGGCTGAATGCCCTTGCGCTCAGTTTCGGGTCGCCTTTTTGCTTATAATAATTGGCTATATATAGGGCCGATTCGAATCCTTTTTCCGACCCTGGATAAGTCGCTTGAATAAAGTTAAGTTTTGCCAGCGCCTGATCCCATTGCCCTTCTTTTTCGTAACAAAGCGCGGCAAGATATTCCGCCTCCATGCTCAGTGGATTGTTCGTCTGTCTTCCTTCCATATCCTTGAGGAAGTTGCGTGCTTCGGCATACCTTTTCTGCTCATAAAGAGATAGAGCCAGCGCGATTTTGGCCGCCGAAGATTTGGGGTCGGTTGGATAGGACTTGAGGAATTTGCGGTAAGTAAGCTCGGCCTGCGGATAATCTTTCAAATTATTCATCTGGATATCGCCGATCATCAACAGAATTTGGGAGGGGAGCTCGCCGGTGGAGTCGTCGCGCGTGATTTCGAGTGCGGCGATCGCCTCGTCGTATCTGTTCTGTTGTAGATA
>CAZHVC010000164.1:0-5170 GCA_964535765.1 uncultured Ignavibacteria bacterium
TAGCTGTGCTTTCAGCCGCCGGTTTTTGTCAGGAGACCTATCCCTCGGCGGCGCAGGGAATGAAACTGGCGATGGCCGCATTCGAATCCGGCAGATATGGCGAAGCTTTCAGGCATTTCGACCGTTTGGCCGAGCTTTTTCCGATCGATGAGCATCAGTCGGTATTTCAGTATATGGCAGCCAAATCGCTTTATTACGACGGCCGTTACGAAGCGGCAGACGAGAGAGCAAGGAGGATCATCAGAGATTTGCCGCGATCGTCGTTGATCCCGGCCGGCAATTTGATAATCGCCGCAAGCCAGTATGCTATGGGAAATCTGCTGGAAAGCGCCGCAAAATACCTCGAGATTATCGATTCTCCCGGCTCGATTGAGGTCCAGGAGATCGCCAGAAAAAATTTGCTTTCCATGATGCAAACCGAACTTAAAGCGACAGAACTGCTGCAACTTGCTTCGGCAAATGAACACAGCCGGATGGCCGAAGAGATCTATTACTATGCCTGCGCCAGATTGATTCAGATAAAAGACTATGAAAAGGCGATCGCGAATATCCGGGCGTATATGGACAAGTTTCCAGACGGAAGATTTCGCGAAAGCGCGGCGGCAATGCTGGAAACCGCCAGAAAGGAAACGGAAAACCGAATCAAGATCGGATTGTTGGCGCCGCTGAGCGGGGCCTATTCCGAATACGGCAGGAATCTTGTCGACGGCGCCGGTCTGGCATTTGAAGATTTCTCGATGGGCGGCAAAAAAATAGAGTTGATAATCAAAGACACGGAGGGTTCGCCGGTGCGGGCGGTGCAAATGACCCGGGAATTGGTGAACGAAAAACCGATGGCTATAATCGGCCCTCTGCGTTCCGAGACAGCGGTGGGTGCGGCCACGGCGGCCAGTTTCAGCGGCGTCCCGATGATTCTGCCGACCTCCTCGGAGAGGGACTTAGCCTTGCTCGGAGACAACGTTTTTCAGCTTTCGCCGCCGGCCGAGGAAATGGCCAAGGCCGTGGCCGAGTATGCCGTCGCCAAACTTGGACTCAAGGAGTTCGGCATAATTTCCCCATCGGATATCGCCAGCCGGCAGGTGACGGCGGCTTTCGCCGATAAGGTTTACGAGCTCGGCGGCCAGGTCGTGGCGATTACTTTCTACGAAATCGGTCAAACCGATTTCGCCCAGCAGATCAAACCGCTGCGCGACGCTCTGCTGATAAAAACGGAGGAGTTGCTGGCTGTTGGTCAGGCGGATTCCAATCTATACTACGATACGTTGAATCAAAAATGGCTCGATCAGAAAAACTGGCGCGTCTATCTCGACGGATTGTTTTTGCCCGGCTACGCCGAGGAGCTGGTCATGCTTGTGCCCCAAATCAGATACAATGTCATTACCACAAGATATTTCGGTTTATACGGTTGGGATTCGCAGACGCTGATCGACAGAATCGGCGACTATATAGACGGAGCGGTTTTCGCGGCCGATTTCCATCTGGATGAAAACGAGCAAACCTGGAGGAAATTTTCCCGGCGATTCGAAAGCGAATTTAAGCGCAAACCGGACAGAATCGCCGGATTGGCTTATGATGCCGCAAGTATCATAAAGGAAGCGATCGAACACGGCAAAGAAGACCCGCAGGGAATTCTTGACTATATCAACACGATCGGCAATCATGACGGGGTTGTCGGTCGGATAGATTTCGAGGGCGGCAGCCGTATTAATACCGCCGTAGAAATATATCGGATAAGCCACGGCATCGTGGAGAAAGCCCGGTAAGTATCTCGCCGTGAATGAAAACGGGGCAGGGCATGCGTCGGCAACGGATCAGAAACGAAGTTCAATTGCGCACCTAAGGCGACAGCTCCGAACGAACTGTCGAATTTATTTGACTGAAAGGAAAACGCCATGACACAATCGGAAAAACGGATTGCCCTGACGATCCATTACGGCGACCAGAAAAGAGAAATCACGTTCGATGAGCTGACGCTTTCCAATAACTTGGCCCTGGAAGCTCTGGTCAAGGTTCTGGCCGATAACAAGGTAATCGATGTGAATGAACTGAAGCAGACGATGGAAAAAATCCGCCGCGAAAGGTATGAAAGCCCAGAGTGAGAGTCCGGAAAACGGCCGGGCGAACATCCCGGAAAGCTTAAGCTGGGTATGTCATCCCGCCAAAATAAAAAAGAAAGCGGCTGTTCTGACGATTTTGTCGGTGATCGTGATATTGGTGATCGTGTATCTGGCTACGGGCTCGCCCTTTATGGTTTTTCTGGCGGTGTTATTGTTCACCGGGTCGCTTTCGACTTTCTTTTTCCCGACGCATTATGAAATCGACAAAAACGAGATCAGAGTGAAATACCTGTTCACCAAAGTAAAAAAAGATATGTCCGCTTTCCGTTCCTACTATCCCGACAAAAACGGGGTGCTTCTTTCACCCTTTCCCAAACCGTCGCGGTTGGAAAATTTCCGCGGCTTGTACGTCAGATATCATCAAAACAAACCAGAGGTCGACGCTTTCATCGCCGGATTATTCAGGGAAAGATCGCATGGGAATTAAAGATGTTTTCAGCATACCCGGGGGCAAAGGCGAAGAATCGACCAAAGCCACGCCCGAGGAACAGGAACTGATGGACAGAATCGCAAAACGGATTGTTAAATGGGGAATGACCGTTCCGGCGATTATGTTCCTCGAATCGGTGAAACCGTTGAATTACATAGGTTCGCAGGTGATGGTGTTTTTCGAGCCGTTCGTGGGGGCGATATTCGATTTGAAGGACTACAGCCTATTTCAGCAGATGATGGAAAAGCGTCACAATGTGGAAAACCTGCTGCTGACAATCGAGAAGTTCGACGCCGAAGCGCTGGCCAAGGAAAAGGAATTGAAATTGCAGCGCAAACAATCGGCGCCCACCGACCGCAAATCAATCTGGCGCCGTTTGTCGTTCTGGAAAAAAGATTGAAGCACAACCGGAATTTTTTCCATTATCGATCAGATTGTTTTCCATATAGCAATGAAACAATTCAGGCTCGTATTCTTCGGCGCTAACTTATCGACGAACCGCTATGCCGATCGGCGCAATTTCAGTATCTCCAGCATCTCCCGATGAAGCAAGCCGTTGCTGGCGAGAATCTCGCCCTTGAAAATTCCGGCTCTGTTGCCATCGAAATCGCTGATTCGGCCGCCTGCCTCAATCACCAGCAGTAATCCAGCAGCCACATCCCAGGCGGACAGTTTATGCTCCCAGAAACCGTCGAATCGTCCGCAGGCCACATAAGCGAGATCGAGTGCCGCCGAGCCGGCACGCCTTACCCCCTGAGAGGACTTATAGAATCGAGCGAAATTGGCCAAATTGTCGTCGTCGGTCCGTCGGATATCGTAGGGGAAGCCTGTCGCCAAAAGCGAATCGCCTAAAACGGCGGTTTTCGATACGCGGATACGTTTCTGATTCAAAAACGCGCCTTTACCCTCGACGGCGGTGAAACATTCACCCAGATTCGGATTGAAAATACAGGCCGCCTTTGGCTCATCACCTACGGCAACGGCGATGGACACGCAAAAATGCGGCAGGCCGTGGGCATAATTAGTTGTTCCATCCAAAGGATCCACAATCCAAACGAATCCGGAGCGGCCTTCGCTCGAGGTTCCCTCTTCGGCCAGGAATTGATCATCGGGGAACGCGGCACTGATGATATCGTAAATCATCCGTTCCGACCGGCGATCGGCCTCCGTAACCAGATTCACCTCGCCCTTGAAATCGATCGCGTGGTCTCCGCCGAGTGATTCGGCCAGATAGCGGCCGCCGGCCTGCGCCGCCTTGACCGCCGTCTCGAGCCTTTTATTCAGTTCGCTTTCCAGCAACGGACAATTCCTGATCACGGTATTGGAGCTGATATAGACGATAATAGATGCCTTTGCTTTGCAACAGCCGGGCGTGGGAACCGACCTCTCTGATCCGGCCTTTATGCAGAACGACTATGCGGTCGGCGTCTTTGATCGTCGACAGGCGGTGGGCGACAACGATGGAGGTTCGCCCTTCGAAAAGTTTTTTCAAAGCTTTCTGAATGATGATTTCCGTTTCCATATCCACCGAGGAGGTGGCCTCATCGAGAATGAGAATCGCCGGATCGAATGCCAGCGCTCGGGCGAAAGCGATAAGTTGTTTCTGGCCGACCGACAGATTCAGCCCGCGTTCACGAAGCTGGTAAGCATAGCCATCTTCAAAATTGTTGATGAAGTCATGAGCGCCTATTTTGATCGCCGCCTCTTTCACCTTTTCAAGCGGGATATTTTCGGAGTCGAGTCGGATATTCCTTTCGATGCTCCCCGAAAAGAGAAAGACATCCTGAAGCACGAGAGCGATATTGCGCCGGAGGTCCTTTTCGTGGAGATTCTTGATCGAAACCCCATCAACGAGTATGTCGCCGCGATCGAATTCGTAAAAACGGCATAGCAGGCTGATCAGAGTGGTCTTGCCGGATCCAGTGGCCCCCACGATAGCCACCTTCTCGCCGGCTTCCACCTGAAGATTGATATCCTTGAGAATTTCCACTCCCGGGGTATAGGCGAAGCTCAAGTTGCGGAACTCGATTTGTCCCTGCAACCGCCGCAAACCACCGGCCTGGGCTGGATTGACGATCGATGATTCGGTATCGAGCAGCTTGAATATCCGTTCCGAAGAAGCCATGGCCGATTGCAGAATATTGTATTTTTCGGAAAGATCCCTGATCGGTTGAAAAAAGCGATCGGCATATTGAATGAAGGCCACCAGAGCACCCAATGTCAGCGTTCCGGTCAGAATGCGAGAGCCGCCGTATGCGACGATAATCGCCAGGGCGATCGCCCCGATCAGCTCGACAACGGGGAAAAAAACCGAATAATAAAAAACTCCCCGCAGGTGGGCGTTCCGCAACCGGCTGTTCAAAACATCGTAATCGGCGCTGACCTTGATTTCCACGGCGAAACTCTGCACCACGCTGATACCGGATATATGTTCCTGAAGATAGGAATTGATTCTGGCCGTCCATGATCTTACATCACGATACGATTGCCTTACTTTCGACCGGAATATGGCCGTGGCGATCACGATCAAAGGCAAAACCAGAAAGACCATGAGTGCCAGCCTGGTGTTCAACGCCCCGGTTATGACAACTATTCCTATCAACATGAAAATATCGCCGAAAAC
>CAZHVC010000165.1:0-5127 GCA_964535765.1 uncultured Ignavibacteria bacterium
AGCCATAGGCGAAAAAAGTCACCAGTGCCACCGGCACATGAAAATAGAAAATACGGTAAACCTCCGGCCCCTCGACCCCCATCATCGGCGGCTCAAAAAGCCAGGCGCCGATTATCACCCATATAAAAAGGACGAGAACCAACAATTTCCATATCATGTGCATTGATTAACCTACCTTAAAATAAGATTGTTCCAGCCGAACGAACAAGACCTTGACCGCGCTGAACATAGAATAACCGCTCAATCATTCCATACATAATCGAATAGCAGCATCCCGGCTATCAGCATGACCGCGGAATACGACGACAAGCCTTGTAATTCGCCGATACCATCGGAAAAGCGGGCACCGGCTGACATCGCTTTCTGAGTACCTTTTATGGCCAAAACCAACAGCGGCAAAACGATCGGGAATGCCATCACGGTGAACAAAGTGCTTTTCACCGAGGCTCTGGCGACGATCGCGGCTATCAATGTCGTGGTGCAGGCAAGCCCGATAAGGCCGGAAGTCAAAATCGTCATAAAAAGGGCGTATGATGCCACGTTCAGGCCAATTAAGAGCGCAAACAACGGCACGACAAGCAGCCCTAATCCTGCCAGAATAATCAGGTTGAACAGCAATTTTCCGTTATATACGGCACTCGACGGCACATAAATCCTCAATGCCAGCGAGGTCTTGGCTTCTTCCTCTTTGATGAAACCCTGTCCGAGACCGGCCGCTGCTGCAAAATATATCGAAAGCCAGAGCATTATCGCCTGAAGGTTGATATCAAGCGCCATTCCGCCGAGAGAAAACCCGATGGCCACGATCGTCACCACGGCGAACATGGCGATAGCCCCAACCGCGTAGCGTGTCCTCAATTCGCTTTTGATATCTTTAACGAGAACCGCCAGGGAGCGGGCGCGCCAGATCGATAATGACCGCCGCATCCTGCACCTCCGTTCTGTCATTGCTCGCCACAACTTTGATTCCTTCCCGACTATCAATCAGTTTCCGCACGAGAGTTTTGCCCGAATCATCCAGATTACTTGTCGGTTCGTCCAGCAGTATTATGGTCGGACTTCTTTGCATGGCGATCAGCAATTTCAGTCTTTGTTTCATTCCCGAGGAAAAGGAACGCACCAGATCGTGTTCCCGTCCGCCAAGCCCGAAATCGGCGAAAAGGTTCCGGTCTTCCGAAAGTCGAACGCCGCCCATCAGGGCGAGAAAGCGGGCATTCTCGAAAGCGGTTAATTCATCATAAAGGAAGAGCTCAGGAGAAACCATCCCGATATAAGGTTTGATATCGGCGCCGGTGACGGTTTTGCCGTCAATCTCGAATTCGACTCGACCATGAGAAGGGCGGATAAGAGATGCCACGATCTTCAGCAGAGTCGATTTCCCCGAACCATTCGGACCGACAACCCCAAGCACCTGACCATCACGTACTTCGGCGCTGATCGAATTCAAGACGTTCCGCGATTGAAATGATTTGCTGACCCGATCGATAACCAAGCGCATGGCGAATGCTATTGTAACGGCCGCGGCTGATTATGACAAGAAAATTAATCGGGCTGCATAAATGAGAATGCCGGCCAAAAGAGACTCCGATATCGTTCGGAAACCGTAAATCGGGAATGCTGCGAAAAAGAAGTGCTCTCCGGTCAACAGACGATTCGCGTCAACCTCGACCATCGAATTCTTCCCGGAAGGTGGGTCATTTTGGCGGCAATGTATTTGACCAGAGTCAAAGGATCGCCTTTGTCGAGTTTCGGCGGATTGGCTTCAGGCTCCACGGACCAATGGATGATCAGCGCCCGCCCCTGGACCATCCGCTTGTCTAGCGGTCCCCAGAAGCGCGAATCGTATGAATTATCGCGGTTATCGCCGAGGACGAATATCTTTCCCGGCGGCACCTTATAAGGGGGCATGTTATCCCGCTTGCCTCCCATGATATCCAGCGAGAAAGGAATCGTGGTCTTATCTTCATGTTTGCCCTCAGCGGGCATCTCAACGGGCTGGCCGTCAACATACAACTGCTTGTCGCGGATCTCGACCGTCTGGCCTTCGACCGCCACACAGCGTTTGATGTAGTTGATGTTGGGTGCGAAAGGCGGCCTGAAAATAACGATGTCTCCGGGTTTGGGATCGGCCAAGGCCGGCAAACGGATATCGACCCAGGGAATCGGCAAGCGCATTCCATAGACGAATTTATTGGCCAACAGAAAATCCCCCACCAACAAAGTGTTCTCCATCGATCCCGAAGGAATCTTATAAGCCTCGACCACCGATGTCTTGATCATCAAGGCCATTATCAACGCGATACCAAGGGACTCGATAAATTCCCAGGTCGATTCGTACCATTTGCGGTCTTTTTTGTCCTTATGACCAAACAAGATCGACATCGTCACCTCCGCCGGATTTCGAGTTATTCTTCAGCGCCCGTCGGTATCCATTGCAGTCACCGAAAGGAATTTGTTTTTTGTCAAATGATTTCATCTTTGTAATTCGGAGCAAAATAACAAACATTGAAATTCACGCTCGATATTCCCAGGCACACCGACCATCGTATCCGTTGGACCGAAGATTCCCAAACGGAATCGCTGCTGCCGAATACAAAAACGTCATTTTAGCCTTAATTATCTTATTATTCCGGTAATCAGACGCACGATATCATTATAAGTGACCACCGCCATTAATATAAACAACAACCCCATCCCCACTTGCTGAGCGATAAGACGTCCTTTTACGGAAATCGGCCGACGCTTAATGGCTTCGATGCCAAGAAACACCAGATGGCCGCCGTCCAAAACCGGAATCGGCAGGATATTCAGAATCGCCAGATTAATCGAAAGAAAAGCGGCCAATCCGAGCAAAGAACTAAGCCCCTGCTTGGCCGCCGCGCCGGCCTGCTGGGCGATCATCACCGGTCCGCCAAGCGATTTCACCGATTCCTGCCTGGTAATGAGTCTGAATACGATAGTCAACATCTGCCCGGTCAGTTCAAAGGAGAATAAGGCCGCCTCTTTCAGCGCAGTCAACGGGCCAATCGGCGAATAGGCGAATGTCGGACCGATACCTATCCTCCCTTCCCTGCGCACGTTGCCGAGTGAATCGGTAAACGGAACCGAAAGAGTTCTGACGGTTTCAGCCATCAGTTTTTCACCGTCAAGCCATTCGATTTTGATCAGCTCGTCGGGGCGCTGCCGGATATAAGCGGCGATTTCGTTAAAATTCCGGAGGTGATTGCCGTCGATGGAAATAATTTTCGCACCGGTTTTCAATCCCGCCTGAGCGGCCGGAGCGCCAGGGGTGACGATTCCGACTTCGGTCGAGTCCAATCGACTTTGCGGCATGCCAGATGCCCAATAAATCATGAAAAACAGGAGGATTCCCAACAGATAGTTCATCACCGGGCCGGCCACTATCACCCAGAATCGTTTGGCTGTCGATGCCGCCATGAAGTCGCCGGGTTTGGGAACATAAGTGTCCTCGGTGATATTTTCTCCCGCCATTTTGACATAACCGCCCAGAGGAACTATCCCGATACAATACTCAGTATCGCCGAATTTCCGGCCGAACAGTTTCGGGGGAAAGCCGAGCGAGAATTTTTCGACTTTTATGCCGGCTTTTTTAGCGATCAGGAAATGCCCGAGTTCGTGGACGAAAACCAGTAAGCCCAGCACGAATATGAAAGCCAATATCGTCAACATCTGCTAACGGTTAACTTTTATCCTCCGAAAAAGTTCCTGCGGCGGAATCCGGGGCCTGACGGACAGGTCCGCACTTTCCAAACAATCCACCCTGAATGCCGATCGACGGCATCCAGGGTAATTTTTGACGCCGCGGCACACCCCCATCGATTATCAGAGCGGCAAACTACTTTTTGCGGCTTACCTTGATCATGTAAACGGGCGTTTTCGGTTTGCCGTCGCGCGGTGGGTCGATAGGCACCTGGGAGATTTTTTCCACCACGTCCATCCCCTCGATGACTTTGGCGAAGACGGAGAAGTTCTGCTTATCGAGAAAGGAATTATCTTTCAAATTTATAAAGAATTGACTGGGGCTGGCGCCGGCCGCGCTTCTGGCCATGGAAATATAAGCCCGGGTGTTCGAATAGGGCGATTTTTCATCGGCGAGCCTCCCTTCATCGGGTTGGCCATAGCCGGTACCCGTGGGATCGCCTCCCTGAATCACGAAATTCGGCACCACCCGATGAAAGATTACGGAATCATACTTTCCTTCATCCACCCGTTTCAGAAAATTTTTCGCATGGATCGGTGTTTCCTTTTCGAAAACCTCTAATAGTATATCGCCCATGCTTGTCTGCATCAATACTTGGGGATTTTTAACTACCTCCTTTTTGGGTTCCACTTTTGGTTTTTCGATCGGTTTTTCGGCGGCTGGCTGGGCGAAAGCCGCCAAAGAAAGAATCGTGCTCAGGACAATCGTCAGCATTACTCGCATTTGTTGTTTACCTCGACAATCGTTTAGGGTTTAATCATTTAATGCTTGTATCCGATAAAGCGGGATTTGTTTCACCCGGTTTCAAAAAAGCTTCCATCAGTTTGATTTTATTTTTCGGTTTTCCGTTTTCAACCGGCGATGCCGCCATAGCCATCACGTTTTCAAATCCATCGATCACCCGGGCAAAACATGAAACCGACGAATCAAGACCGGGATTATCCGCGGCCAATATATAAAATTGCGAACCGTTGACACGACCCTTTTCGGCTGGAACCATTCCCACGAAGCCCGCTTTATTCGGGTATGGACTGGTCTCACGGTCAAGAAAATAGCCGGGGTTTCCCGTTCCGTCGCCCCGGGGGTCTCCGGTTACGACCATGGTCTCGGGTAAAATCCGATGAAAGGAAATATTATCGTAAAAACCGTTTCTCACCAGTTTGATGAAGTTGCCGGCATGGTTGGGGCAGTCTTTTTCGAATACCTCGATTTCGATGTCGCCATGAGTCGTTTTGAGCACGACAATCGGATTGCCGGCCGGCGTTCTCTGGTAATCGATAATCATCTTGGGCGGCTGAATCTGGGCAGTGGAATCAACCTCAATTCGATCGGCGGTTTTCTTCGGCTGAGAACAAACCAGAGTCGTCAGGGTTAAAATAATATTTATAAGTCGGCCTGCCTTCATT
>CAZHVC010000166.1:0-5075 GCA_964535765.1 uncultured Ignavibacteria bacterium
GCAAGAAGCTTGCGTTCAGACAGAACGACGTCAGTTTCCGCGGACATGCGATAGAATGCCGGATCAACGCCGAGGATACATCGCGGAATTTCGCACCGATGCCGGGTAAGATAACCACCTTTCACACTCCCGGGGGGATCGGCGTCCGGGTCGACACCCATGCCTACGCCGGATACGAAATGCCTCCGTATTATGACTCTCTGGTGGCCAAGTTGATCGCCTGGGGGCAGGATAGAGCGGAGGCGCTTTTGCGGATGCGCCGGGCGCTGGATGAGTTCGTGGTCGAGGGGATTCCGACGCCGATTGAACTTTATAAGAAAATCATCGAGGATCCTGTTTTTATTTTCGGAAACTATGATACCGGTTACGTGGAAAGGATTATGGCCGGCACCCAATCCGAACGTCCGGCTAAAAGTGAGGAGGTTACTTGATACCGCAGGATTTGAAATATACCAAGGAACACGAGTGGGTAAGAGTGGTCGGTGACATCGGCGTGATCGGAATCACCGATTTCGCCCAGAGCGAACTCGGAGATATCGTTTTCGTCGAGCTTCCGAAAATAGGCGCCGCCACCGAGGCGATGAAGCCGTTCGGCACGATCGAAGCGGTGAAAGCCGTATCGGATCTGTTTTCGCCCTTGACCGGAGAAGTGATCGAGGTCAACACGGCGCTCGAAACGGATGCCGGCGTGATCAATAGCGACCCCTATGGAGCCGGCTGGATAATCAAGTTGAAAATCGGCAACCCCGCCGAGCTGGATAATCTTCTCGACGCCGCCGCGTACGCGAAATTGATCGGAAAATAGATTATGAATTATCTGCCTAATTCCGATGCCGAACTGGCCAGCATGTTGAAAAGCATCGGCATCGATGATTTCGAGGAATTGCTCAAAGATATCCCGGCCGGTCTCCGTTACAGGCAGCCTCTTAATTTGCCGGATCCGCTGTCGGAACCGGAACTCGTTGACCATATGGCGGCTCTGGCGGACAAGAATATCAAGTTTCGCGCCTGTTTCGCAGGCGGCGGGGCTTACGATCATTACGTTCCCGCGGCGATCTGGAGACTCGTGGGTCGTTCCGAATTCATCACGGCTTACACGCCGTATCAGGCGGAGGTTTCCCAGGGGACCTTGCAGGCGGCTTACGAATTTCAGTCGATGATAAGTCAGCTCGTGGGACTACCGGTGACCAATGCCTCGATGTATGATTGCGCCTCGGCGATCGCCGAAGCTGCCTTGCTGGCCGCCCGTCATACGGGAAGAAACCGGATCCTGATTTCAGCGACGACCAATCCTCATTATATAGATACCGTCAGGACCTATCTTTCGGGTACGGGTTTGCGGATCGTCGTTGTTCCGATGGCCGACGGGCTTACCGATTATTCGCAGCTTTTGGGAAAAGTCGGAGACGACACCGCCGCAACGATCATCCAGAGTCCCAATTTTTTCGGCTTGATCGAAAACATCGATGAAGTTTCATCGGATATCAGACGATCCGGCGTTATGCTGGTGATGGTTTACGATCCGATTTCGCTCGGCATACTTCGATCGCCGGGTGATTATGGGGCGGATATCGCTTGCGGGGAGGGTCAGCCGCTTGGTCTGCCGCTCTCTTTCGGCGGTCCCTATCTCGGTTTGTTTTCGGTCAAGGCGGAGCTGGTGAGAAAAATGCCGGGCCGGCTCGTCTCCCGCACCGTGGACAATAGCGGACGGACTGGTTTCGTGTTGACGCTGCAAACGCGCGAACAGCATATCCGCAGGGAAAAAGCGACCTCGAATATCTGCACCAATCAGCAACTCTGTGCCCTTGCGGCGACCATATATCTGGCCTTGATGGGCAAGGCCGGAATCAAACAGGTTGCGGAATTATGCCTGGCCAAGGCTCACTATGCGGCCGAAAAATTGGGCCGAATTCCGGGATTCAGGTTGCGGTTCGAAGCTCCTTATTTCAAGGAATTCGTCCTCCAAACGCCTGTACCCCCCAAGAGAATCATCGAACAACTGATGAAGCGCAACATACTCGCCGGTATCGATCTGGGCGGATTCAAAATCGGCTTGAAGGGATGCCTGTTGGTGGCGGTCACGGAAAAGATCACCTTCGAGCAGATTGATGAACTCGCTTTCTGGTTGGGAAGGGTCAAATAATTGACGATTTGCTCCGAATGCGGAAACGAATTCAGCGGCCCGGGGACTATCTGTCCTCAATGCCGGAAGCCTCCGGCCGATCGCCCTGCGCTGCCCGCTACGGATTCCGCCGACGATTCGCCCGTGCTGCTGTGCCAAACCGGCGATATGGCGGGAGCCGAGTTATTGGCGGAAACCCTTCGCCAAGAAGGAGTGCCGGTATTGCTCAATCCCGGACCATTGGAATTCAGGATGATGCCGCTGGAGTATGGCCAGAAGGGGATCAGGATTTTCGTGCCCAAAGCGGACATGACAAAAGCGAGGGAGCTGGCCGGTCGGTTGCTGGCCGATTTTGTGGAGGAAACGGGAGAGGATGTATAGAATCGCCTACGGCGTCGTGGTAATTTTGTTCGGTTTTGTCTGTTTGGCGGGCTGTGCAAAAAAGCAGGTTATCCCCAAGGAAATAACCTTTCAGAACGATCTCCGAACGGCGCTCAATCTCGCGGCCGAGAAACGATTGCCGATTTTGGCCTTTTTTTTCCGGCCGGACTGCCCCTGGTCTAGGATGATGGACGATTCGACTTTTTCCAACAAAATCGTCATCGGGATGTCGGCCAGCATGATTTTTGCGCGGATCGATATAAGTCAGGATTCCGCAATCGCCCGCCGCTACGGAATCACGTTTTTCCCTACCACTATCGTTTTCAAAAACACCGGCGAGGAAATCGACAGACTCGTCGGCTATTACCCACCGGCCGATTACTTCAACGAAGTTCAATTATTCCTGCAGGGGCGTGAAACCCTGGCCGATTATCTGGTCAGATTGGCCGATGAGCCTGAAAACGTCGATTACCTGATGGCGATCGCCGAGAAATACCGCAACAAATCGGATTTCGTTGAGGCCTTGAAATACTATGAAATGATACTCAAGTCGAACCAGGCCGATTCGTTGGAGCATCACATTCCGGTCTTATTCGAACTGGGCACGCTCTATGGAGAGCTGCATGACACATCGAAAGCGTTCGATTATTTCGAAAAATTCATATCGGCAAGCCGCGATTCGCTGAAAATACAAGATGCTTACCGGCGGAAAGGTTATTATCGCGCCGGCAGCGGCAACAAGGATGGGGCGATCGCTCAATACAAAAAATATCTGGCGGAATTCCCCGGCGGCGTTTACGCAGCCTGGGTTCGTGAACGAATCGAGGAGTTGAGAATCGCCCAAGAAGGGAGTGTTCAAGTTGTACGATAAATTGTTGAACGAGCTGTCGCGTCCGGGCAAGATCGGCTATTCGTTGCCGTCTTTGCCGGAGGATTTCAAAGGGGCTGGATCTATTTTGCCGAAACACTGTCTGCGGCAGGACCAGCCCGTTTTGCCCGAGCTATCGGAGCCGGAAGTGGTAAGGCATTTCATCGCCCTGTCGATAAAAAATCACCATATAGATAAGGGGATGTATCCGCTCGGTTCCTGCACCATGAAATATAATCCCAAAGTGAACGATGATTTGGCCGCTCTTCCCGGGTTTGCTTCTGCCCATCCGCATAGTCCGGCCGAGGCCGTGCAAGGGACGCTGGAATTGATGTATCAAATGCAGGAGATGCTGGCGGCCATCTCGGGCATGGATCAAGTGACGCTTCAGCCGGCCGCCGGAGCCCACGGTGAATTCACCGCATTGCTGTTGATCCGGGCTTATCATATGAAGAACGGCCAACCGAGAAAAAACATCATCATTCCCGATTCCGCCCACGGCACCAATCCGGCGTCGGTGGCTCTGGCCGGATTCAACACCGTTTCGATTCCGTCCAATAAACGCGGGCGCGTCGATATCGATAAACTCGCCGCCATCTGCGACAAGGAAACCGCCGGATTCATGCTGACGAATCCCAACACACTCGGCCTTTTCGAATGCGAGGTGGAGAAGATCGCCGCCATCGTGCACGAATGCGGGGGACTACTCTATATGGATGGGGCGAATCTGAATGCGCTTCTCGGTCTGGTGCGGCCGGGCGACATGGGTTTCGATGTCGTGCATTTCAACCTGCACAAGACATTTTCGACGCCTCACGGCGGCGGCGGGCCGGGGGGAGGCGCCCTCGGCGTCAAGGCGCTGCTTGAGCCGTTTCTGCCGACGCCGATTATCGCCCGCAAGACGGATAAAAGCGGCAACCGCAAATATATTCTCGATTACAACCGCCCGGATTCGATCGGCAGGGTCCATGGTTTCTACGGCAATTTCGCCTCGACCGTAAGGGGATACGCCTATATCCGGCAAAACGGTGCAGCCGGCCTGTCGCGGATTTCCCGAACGGCGATTATCAACGCCAATTACCTGATGCAGAATCTCAAGGACGTTTATACGTTGCCTTACGATTTCCCCTGCATGCATGAATTCGTTTTATCCGGCGACAAGCAACTTAGCCGCGGCGTCAAAACGCTCGATTTGGCCAAGCGTCTGCTCGATTTCGGAATTCATGCGCCGACGGTTTATTTTCCGCTGATCGTGCACGAGGCGATGATGATCGAGCCGACCGAAAGTGAAAGCCGAGAGTCGCTCGATTATTTCATAGAGGTCATGAAAAAAATCGCCGTCGAGGCCGAGCAGAATCCGGAATTGCTTAAAAAAGCGCCGCACCATACTCCTGTCGGCAGGCTTGACGAGGCCCTGGCGGCCAAGAACCTCGATATCGGCTGGAAATGACACACCGCCGGCCGGGTCAGGATTCCGCCGCGCCGTCACGAGTTTATGAATCCCCTATTTTCTCTGCGGAATGTCAGTCTTTTCTATAGGGGGCTCGACAACGTTTCGACGCCTGCCCTGAGTGATTTGAATTTCGACATATATCAGAATGAATTTTTGATCATCGTCGGACCCAACGGCTGCGGCAAGTCGAGTCTGGCCAGGCTGCTGGCTGGTCTGGCGGATCATTTCGAGGGTCTGCTGCTGTATAAGGG
>CAZHVC010000167.1:0-5029 GCA_964535765.1 uncultured Ignavibacteria bacterium
CTCCCACGTAAGCGTCGATTTTTTCGATTTCCAGCGATTCCATAGGCGGAATGAAAGTCAGCTGATCTTTGCTGGCGTTCCGCAGAAAAATCTCCTCTATATCCTCGGCGCTGATTTTGACCAGAGGATAGGCGCCGATAGCCAAAGCTTCGGCATAAAGCTCTTTTAGCAACGGCAACGCCGGCATACCGGCTACGAATCGGATCATCTGTTTTGATTTCAGTTTCAAGCAATAGTGCAGCAACACGCGCGCAAACGACTTGATTTTCGGATCGGCCATTGAATTATCCTTTCCCTGATATTTCGCAAGATAATCGACCGCCCCACCGATGTCAATCGAGCGTTCGTCCGGCTGCCGGTTACCAGACCAGATGGCTACATAAGAAAAAAGTCAGTGAACGGCCGACCGTTAAATAAGGGTTTACCGTTATTTCCGGTTTTCGGTCGGTACCAAGATGCCCAAAGCCGTTGAGCGATTAGGGGACACTATGGTTCGAATACTACCTCGTGAACCAGCTCCGCTGATTTTCCCACGATCGCCGAAATCGAGCAGTATTTCTCCTGCGACAATTTGACCGCTCGATTGGCTTTTTCCTTGTCGGCGACGCCGAAAAATCTATAGGTTATTTTTATCCATTTATAAATTTTGGGGTGCTCATCGACCGGTTCACCTTCGATTTCGATCTGCAGATCGCGGAAAGGCACGCGCATTTTGTTGAGGATGCTCACGACGTCGATACCGGTGCAGCCGCCGAGCGATATAAAAAGCAATTCGCCGGGGGTAGGAGCGCTGGCATCGCCGCCGGCCGCCTGGGAAGCATCCATTATCAACGCCCTACCGGAATGGGTCATTCCGGCGAACCTGAGTTTTTCAATCCATTTGATACGTGCTTTACGGATATCGGGCGCCAATTTTTCTCCTTGTTTTTAACCGTTTGTCCGAATTGTTCGAATTGACTCAAAGCGGGATTTTCAGTCCGTCATAGGCAAGCAGGGCCTTTTTTATCCCCGCTTTACGGGCAAGCGAAAGCAGATTGCGCCGATCGGCCGGAAATTTATCGGGCAGGTGGGTGAAGATCAACCGTTTTACTCCGCCTTCGGCGCAGATTTTGCAAATCGATCCTATATCACCGTGCATCCCTTCCACTATGGCGGTATGCACTCCGGGCAATAAACCGGCCAAGTCCGACTCGTCCTTGATATCCCCCGAATAGAGAATGGTTTTGCCGCCCGCGACAATCTTGAAGCTATACGATTGCATCTTGTTCGATGCTTTCAGCTTACGGATTATCTCGGCGTTGCTTTCGAGATGCCTGTTGGGAAACGCGTAGATCGCCAATCCGACTTTTCGATAAACCGGTCCGGGACGGATCGATTTGAAACGATAGGCAAAGGGCATTTTTTGGGGAAACAGGTAGAAGATCCGGGCCGTTTGAGCCAGTCCATCCACCGCCTCGTCCGGCACATGGATATCGAGTCCGGTCCGTCGTTTTGCCAGCAACATCAATTGAAGTTCGAGGAACAAGCCGCAAACGTGATCGGGGTGAAGATGGGAAATAAAGATTCTTTCGATTTTGTTGCAGTCAATTTTTCTTTTCAAAGCGGATCCGGAAAAACCCTCGCCGGCATCGATTTGGTAAAGCCTGCCTGCGACGTTCAGCAGAATCGAGGAACAAGCCCTCTCGGCGGAGGGGAACCCCGAAGCCGTACCCGTAAACAATAGCCAGCTCATCGCTTGACCACCTCGCGAAAATAGACGGCGGTTTCTTCCAATCCCTTTCTCAAATCGTATTGGGGATGCCAGCCCATGCATTTTTTTATTTTTCGATAATCGATAACGCTTCTTTTTTGTTCCCCGGGTCTGGCCGGCTGATAAATCCGCGATTGTTCCGATCCCGATATATCCTTTATCAAATCGAACAAGGTGTTGATATCGGTTTCGCGGCCGGTTCCAACGTTGAAAGCGCCGCAGCCGTCATATTCGAGAGCCGCCAGGTTGGCGCTGACCACGTCGGCTACATAGGTGAAATCGCGGGTCTGCCGACCGTCGCCGTAAATGACCGCCTGTTTTCCCGAAAGCAACCTTTCGAAAAAAATCGAAACCACACCGGCTTCGCCATCGCCCCGCTGACGGGGCCCGTAAATATTGGCATACCGCAGGGCGATGAAATCAAGTCCGAATTCCATTTTGTAAAAGGCCAGATATTTTTCGAAAGCGAGCTTGGAGATGCCATAGGGGGAACAAGGATTCAACGGGTGATCTTCGTCCGCCGGAAAAGCTGTCTGCTCGCCGTAAATCGCTCCCCCGGTGGAGGAGAAAATCACTTTCTTGACGCCGTGGTTTTTGCAGGCTTGAAGCAGATTTATGCCGCCGATTATGTTGGCGTCGGCGTCGAATATCGGATCGGCCACGCTCTTGCGGACATCCATCTGCGCCGCCAGATGAAAGACCGTGTCGAAACGGCCGGCCGCGAAAATCCCGTGAATTTCCTTGTCTCTGATATCAAGCTGATGAAATATCGCTCCTTTCGGCAGATTTTCCCTTCTGCCGGTGGACAGGTTATCGATTATTTCGACTTTCAGTCCCTTTTTCAACAGGGCCTCCGCCACGTGCGATCCAATGAAGCCGGCTCCGCCGGTGACCAGCGCTTTCATCATCAAAAATCCCTTTCGCTTATGCTTTTAAGGCCGATCTTGATGGGGACGACGATCGCCGCCGCGTTCAAAAACAGAATCAGGATACCCGATAGAATGAACTCCCGGGCCGGAAATTCGATCGTGCCATCGATCGTATAGACGCTGTACCGATATGCCGGTATGGCGATAATTATCACTGCCAGGCATACGTAAACGAGACTTATCACGGTGGTGATCGTTCCCCCCATCGAGGAGGCGATCCGGCCGGGGTTTCGTTCGTCGAATCGAGGGAAAACCGCTCCCATTCCAACCGATAAGCTGGTAAGGGCGATCGACATCAGCAAAATGGAAAAGAAACTGAGGATCATCATATATCCGGTTAAGCCAAGCATGATGTTTGATATAAAAGCCAGAATTTCGGCAAGCAACGCAAAAATGATGAATGCCGAAAAAAACTTTTCCCAGAAAAGCCGTTTTATGGGCATCGGTGAGCTGGCGATCGCCCAGAAAGCGCGTCCCTCGAGGCTGATATTGGGATAAACGAAACGAACGGCAAGTGTCGCCAGAATGAAACCGGTGAAAGCGAAATTGGCGAAACTTATTATCGTCCGCCAGAATTTGTCTGTCATGTTTACCGGAAAATGGCGCAAATTGATCAAATAAATTATCAAGAGCACCAACAAAATCAAAAACTGCGCCCACTGGGCCGGTTCCCTGATAAACAGTTTCAAATCCTTGGCCAGCACGCTTCGGAAATCGGCGGGCAACCATTCAGGCAACCCGAAAAAAGCCGGCAGCTTGAACCCGCGGCTTGTTCTTTTCGGCGCCGCGGCATGACCATATGAGTTCTGCCAACTATTGTAATAATATCTTTCGGCGATCCGGAAAAGCAGACGCAGCGACATCAGCATCGTGCTCAGCAGACCGAAGGTGTACAGGAACAAATCGATTCCCGGCTGACCGGCGAGTTGCCGCAGGGTCTGGCCGACCCAAAAATGCGGCAAAAACGGAAACGACGTCGCCGATAGCGAACCGAGGAAACTGTTCAGCACCCGCCAGTCGCCGAGTATGTTTTTCGACAGCGTCGAGGATTGTCCGATATTCAGATAGATGACGATGGCAAGAGATAACAGCGCCGCCAGAGCCAGAACCACCGTTCGCGGTTTCAATCGGCCGGAGGCCAGATATACGAATATGATCGCCGCTGTTCCGAGACAACCCGGGATCACCGTGAACGGCGACAGAACGAAACAAAACGCGTACGGGTATCCCCACCAGGAAAAACCGCGCACGATTCCGTAGGCCAGAATAATCGGCACGCCGAGCACCAGCACGCCCCAGGTGGAATAGAGCAGGTTGTCGAGAAATCGAGTCACGAACAACTGTCGGCGCGGCAGAGGTCGGGAAAATAAATCGGCGGTTTCCCCGGATCGATATAAGGTGGAGATGGCCGTGATCGAATTCGAAATGACGAGCATGAGAAAGATCGCCAAAAAACCCAGCGAGATGATCCTGTCCATCAGCAAAACGCCGATATCCCTTATTTTCGACAGGTAATCGAATAGATACCGGAAAAAAAACAGGGCGCCGAAAAAAAACAGGGTCAACACTGCAAAACCGACGATCGTCCGGATCCGCCTCTCGGCGTCCATATCCCGAAAGAACGCAAGCACTCCGATAATCCTGAAACGGATAATGTGGCCGATGAAATTCACCTATTTCCTCAATTATTGATCAATTTAAGGAAAAGCGATTCGAGATTGGCCTCCGACTGATTGGCCATCGCCTTCAATTCCTGCAGATTGCCCACCGCCACAAGTTTGCCGCCGTTGATAATGCCGATACGATCGCAAAGCTCTTCGGCGATCGAGAGCGTGTGAGTCGAGATAAACACCGTGTTGCCGGTGGCGGCGTATTTTTTCAATACATCCTTGACCGTGCGCGCCGACGGCGGATCAAGCCCCACCATAGGTTCGTCGACAACCAGCGTCGGCGGGCGGTGAATCATGGCAGCGGCGAAAACCACTTTCTGCCGCATGCCGTGAGAGTACTGCTCGCATCTGCGGTCCACCCAGCCGTTCATCCCGAACAAATCGAACAGCTCTTCGGCCCTGAGGTTGATTTGCGATTTCGCTATTCCGTATAGACCGCCTATGAACTCCAGATATTCGCGGGCGGTCAGGCGGTCATACAAATATGGCGAATCCGGAACATAGCCGATGAGCGTTTTGGCCCGTTCCGGCTGTTCCTGGATGTCGATTCCGTCTATTTCGATTCGTCCGGAGGTCGGCTTGAGTATTCCGGCGGCCATTTTGATTGTGGTCGTCTTGCCCGCTCCGTTCGGCCCGAGAAAGCCGAACAACTCGCCCTGGCCGATTTCCAGGTTTAAGTT
>CAZHVC010000168.1:0-5024 GCA_964535765.1 uncultured Ignavibacteria bacterium
GGGCAGAAGCGGAGCTTGAGAATGCTTTCCTCATCGTGAAAACAGACATTGAATCTCGAGACCTCCACCGGTTTGTTGTCCGGCGATGACATATTGTCGAGAAAAGTGGCCAGATATTTTTCCGGTACTATATCGCTTATTTTTAGATTCTCGAATATGGAATGGTCGGATATATGGCTGATCCAGCCGACCTTCCTGAAAATCTTCTGGGCGGCCTCGTTGATTGCCGAAATAAGGTGGCTTTTGTTCACCACCACCAGACCGATCGGCGTGTTGGCGATGATATTCTGCTGATGTTTCTGCAATTCCAAAACCTCGGAATAAAGGCGGGCGTTATGGATGGCCAACGCCGCCTGAGCGGCGAACATCTCGAACAAAACCAGATCCTGTTTGAGAAAGATATTGGCGTGAGATGAATTGTCTATGTAAACCACGCCGATGATTCTGGTTTTTATCCGCAGCGGCACACACATCGCCGACCGGATGTTCAGGGCAACGATCGAAGCTTTCTTGAGAAACCGCTCGTCGTTTAGGGCATCGGAAGTGTAAATCGATTTCCCGGTGCGGACCACCATGTCCGCGATGGTGGTTGAAATCCGTAAATCATCCGAATCCAGCTGATCTTTATTGATATTATGAGCGGTCTTGAATTGCAGTTTGCCACGATCGTCGAGCAGCATCAAAAAACCGCGCTCGGCGTTGAAAAGATTGACCGACTTGGTCATTACGATGCCCAGTATGTCATCCAGAATCAGGGTCGAATTGACCGCCTGGCTGACATCGTAAAGAGCCGCCAGATCCTCATAGCCGAGGCTGGTTTGGGGATTTTCCGGCTCGGGAGTTTTATCGACGGCCTGCTTTTTGAATTCGGCTAGAGCCGCCGCTATATTGGCGGTGTTGAGCTTATGGGTTGATTCGGAATCGAACATGCTCACTCCCCTATAGGGCTTTATCGATATTATTGCCTGGCCATCACTTAATATATATCGGTCGTAAACCGTCGCTTATGAGCGCAGGCGCAATAATATTTCGGTCGTTTACCTCGGCTTTTTCGATATACAGCCGGTCAAAGGCGACCGCCAAATCAGGCGATGGGCTATTTGATGCCGTTTGAATCAGTTGATTGGATCATGAACAGGAGGATCGAAACGCCGCGGCCGCTTGAGAGCGAGGGGATCATAGACTGGACATACTTCTTTCTGAACACAGACCGGGCAATTCGACCGTCTGTAATAGAGGCGATGCATGATTATCGTCGCCAGATAAATGCCAAATATGCCGTCGGGAATGAACGCCAAACCATCCAGCAGACCCGATAATCCCAACCCCAGCGGAAGCGCCCGTGACAGCCATATGGGAACAGTCAAAGCATGCCCCGAACTGAAGTATTTCGGATCGCCTTTTTTGAAAGCGAAACCGGCAAGCAATCCCCATGCCGTATTGCACCTTTTGCCGAAATAATGGCATTTGGTGCAGCGCAGAAGCGGAAGAAGCACGACCAACGACACCACCCACCAGGCGGCCAAAAACAAGCCGAGATTTTGTGAAAACCTCAACACTAGATACAGCGACAGCCCAATCTCGGTGGCACCCAAGAGCCAGCGCGGCGCTATCTTCCGCCACGGATAAAATTCAAGAAGCGGTGGATTATGATTCATTTCGCCAATATATAATCGGCTGGCGTGACAGGCAAGTTTCCTGTTTACAAATCCACAAAACTTGTAACAATATATAAGTCATAGCCGTAATCTAAAACGGGGCGCAAAACCGGAGAAACTTTTGCGGAAGGAGCAACATGAAAAACGGCAGGATCGGATTGATGATGATTGCTGCAGCAATCATCGCCTTCGCCTCCCCAGCCGATGCGACCATATTCATAAAAGGACACAACAAAGTCTTTCCCAGGGATTCGGTTTTCACCGACGACATATATATCGGGCTCAATAAAAGTAGATTCGAGTCGACGGTGGAAGGCGACTTGGTCGGGGCCAGTCAGGAGCTGGTGTTTTCCGGAACAACCCGCGGCAATCTTATCTGGGGCAGCCGCGCCATTAACGTCAACGGACCGGTCGGCGGCACTTTCGTCGCTTGCGCCCAGGACATCGAAATCAACGCCCCGGTAATGCGGAATTTCATCGCTTTCGCCTCGAGCATCGTTACCGGTCCATCCTGCGATATCGCCAGGGACGTGACGGTTTTCTGCAACGAACTGAATTTCGAAGGCAAATGCGGCGGCGATCTACGGGCGTATTGCGAATCCGCCATCATTTCGGGAACGATCAACGGTGATTTGCGAATCAAGGCAGACGATCTGACTTTCGGTCCCAATGCGGTAGTTGAAGGCGATATATATTTCGAGGGCCCGGCTTTGGACAAAATCCCCGAGGGAGCCAAAATTCAGGGCGAAATCCATTGGAAAGAACCCGGCCCGGAAAAACGGAAACCATCTTATAAGGCATTTCTGCCGGTCATTGTTTCCGTGGCCGTCTATATAGTTTTCAACTGGATATTCACGCTGAGCACTTTTCTGCTGGCGATTCTCATGAATAATGTCGTTATCATACCGCTGATTCTGATCGCCATGATAGTCAGCGGGATAGTGGTGATAGCCGTGGCCAAAAAAGCGGCGGCGAAAGCGGTCGGCGCTCTGGAAAGGCAGACATTGACGGCCCTCGGACTCGGGTTCGTCTTGGTGCTCCTGTTTCCACCGGTCACCGGCCTGGCGATGTTGACCGTTTTCGGTATCCCCTTAGGCTTGCTGATTCTGTTCGGCTACGGCATCGCCCTGTTCGCCGGCTCGGTTTATACCTGTTTATATGCGGGCAGACTTTTCTGCAAACTGCTGAGAATGGAACGTAAAGAGCCGAGTTATTTGTGCTATACGATTGGAGTAGTGATCATCGGCGGCCTGGCTTTGGTGCCGATAGTGCGCTGGATCGTCATTGCTGTGGTTATGATGATGGGTATCGGTTCGGTGGTCCTGGCAACGGGTAAATTCGGTCGCAAGCTCCCTATGGAACAAACCGCATCCGACTAATTCACGCGAAAAAGGCACCCGACAAAAACCGGGTGCCTTTCGATTCCAATCGGTATAAAAGTTACTGCTTGTTGATCGAGGCGGCTGGACTGCCCGAACTCGGTCCCGACATCGCTCCGGAATTTGGGCCATTAACCGGAACCAGTTTTCCTTGAGGATCCAACCCGAGCACGAAACGTACAACTCTCGGCAGCAGGACGGCGATACTAAAACCGTAAGTCCAGGCATGCTCGAGCGGCTGACCGGTCATCAAAACCCAGCCGAGACCATGATTATACGAAATCAACGTCGGCAAGCCGCGGCCATCGACGGTGTACGATATCGTCCCCGGAGCAAGATTATAGAACGCCTCATGAGAGGCATAATTGCCAGATAGGGTGCTGTCAAGGCCGGCCACAAGCTGTAAATGAGAAGATACAATGTAATTATAACTATCATACAGCGCCGAATCCTTCACACCAGCCGGCAAAGTGATTCCGGCATCATCTATCGATCCATAAGCCCAGCCTAAATCGCAGGCCTCCCAGAATACGGTTCCCCCGTTGTAAATGAAATCATTTATTCTCGTTTCGGAGAGGTGATAATTGTCGTAAAAGGTCTGATTCTGGTCGTTCGAAATAATCACTAGATCCACGCCCGGTACAAGGGTTACGGTGTCAAATGCCTCGGAGGTGAATATCTGGTATTGATTGTCGCCCGTGCCGGGTTCGAATCCGTTCTGCGCCAGCATGCTGTCCATGGCGTAGGAATTCCACGGCAAATTATCGCGGAACAGCTTTATTCTGGTGGCTGCACCGAAACCGGCTTGAACCACATCAAGGGTGCAGGCCAAATTCCCCGCCGGTATATCGAGGATAAGATGCGCCCAGAAAATGACTATGGCATCACCATCGTAAAATTGAATCACGAAATGCCGGTCGTTTCCAGCGGGAACCCTCATGGTCATGTTGAAATTTTGGTTGGGAAGAGGATTGGTCACTCCCACCGAATCCCTTATCGGAGTCGCGATTCCATCGCCGACGACATTGGCGATGAGGTATTCGACGTCCATAATCAGAGAGTCATCGGGAAAAGCGAGAGTCAGACTCACGTTGTCCGGAACGGTCTTGGTGCTTTTTTTCGAGCAACCGAAAATGAATCCAACGAGCAAAAAGGGCACGAATACCAACAGATACCTTTTCATTATTCCTCCTTCCAGGAATGTTTTTTTAAAGTATCGACAGAAGACCAAGAATCATTATGAGAAACAATCGAGAAACAATATTAAGAACAATAAGGTGGGCTCGCTTTTTCAACAGATGATCCTGTGGGAAAACAATAACCCGACGCTAATCGGTTCAGCGATCACCGGTTGATTTGTGTTTGCTATTTGGCGAAAAGCTTTCCATATATATCGGAAACCTCGAAGGCTTCGATATAAACACCGGTTGCATCGCCGGTGAAATCGAAATACAGCGGTCGGTCATCGAGCGGCGTCCGGCCGGTTTCGCTGTAGATTATCACACTGAGGAGTCCATCCCTATCAGCCCATTGGATTTTCAGCCCGGGCTTGGCGACGATATTGGATATGTCAGCCCCGCCATGTCTGATTCGGAGAAGAACGCCGCCGGCCGGATTTTCCGCCCTGAGATTCACGCTTGCCCTGCCATTCGTGATACCCAGCGATACTTCGGCGACGCCCGGAACGGAATATCCGAGCGGCGGCGGTACTGAACCGTTTATCACTCCCAACAAATAGACAAGATCGGCGATCGTCGCCGGAATCCCATCGCAGTTGCAGTCTGCGGCCGCCATCTGAACCGGATTGAGAGGATGGACGGTTGGCTCGATCAAATATTGAGTCAATGAAACGGCATCGCCCACCTCGAACGGGCTGCCGTTCAGGTTGATATCGCCCACGAGGTAATCCCCGGAGGAAAGAAAACGCACGCCCCCCGGTATGAGAACAGGATGAAAAACCAAATAACCGGTGCTGTCGGTAACCACG
>CAZHVC010000169.1:0-5019 GCA_964535765.1 uncultured Ignavibacteria bacterium
GGCTGAAAAGAGAACCCCTTTTTACGATATCCATTGCCGCCTTGGGGCGAAAATGATCCCGTTCGCGGGGTACCTTATGCCCGTCATGTATGATTCCATGATAGCCGAACATTTGCGGGTAAGACAGGCGGTCGGGATATTCGACCTGACCCATATGGGGGAATTCGAGATAAAAGGCCCCGGCGCCCGGGCTTTTGTGCAGCGCCTGGTGACCAACGATCTGAATAGGCTTTCGGAAAATCAGGTGATGTACACCTGCATGTGTTACGAGGACGGCGGGATCGTCGATGACCTGCTCGTCTATAATTTCGCTGACAGGATTTTTCTGGTGGTCAACGCCTCGAATATCGCAAAAGACTATGATCATATCGAAAAACACCTTCCGCGCGATGTTCAGTTGAAAAATATTTCCGACGAAACATCGCTTATCGCCGTTCAGGGGCCTCTGGCGGAAAAGGTCATGTCGTCGCTTACCGATTATCCGCTTGAGAATCTCAAATATTACCATGCGGCGTTCGCGGCGGTGGCTGGCGAGGAGATAATGTTTTCACGCACCGGCTACACGGGCGAGGACGGATTCGAGCTGTACATTCCGAATCATCTTGCGGAGAAGTTGTGGGAGGCTTGTTATGGGGCGGTTGTCGATAACGGCGGCGGGCCGGTGGGACTGGGCGCCCGCGATTCGCTTCGCCTGGAAATGAAATTCGCCCTTTACGGCAACGACATTTGGGAAGAAACCAACCCTCTCGAGGCCGGGCTTGGCTGGGTGGTCAAACTCGATAAGCAGGATTTTATCGGGAAGAAGGCGCTTGTCGAGATAAAGGAAAAAGGGCTTAAGCGCAAGCTGATAGGTTTCCAGATGCCGGGAAAAGTCTTCCCCCGCCAGCATTATGCAATTCATGACGGCGACCGTAAAATAGGCGAGGTGACCTCCGGTGTTTTCTCGCCGTCGCTGAAAACAGCTATAGGCATGGGTTATGTGCCGGTCGAATACGCCGAATTGGACAGGCAATTCGAGATCGATGTACGCGGGCAAAGGCATTCGGCCAAAGTGGTTAAGACGCCGTTTTACAAAGCCGGCACGCATAAATAGCCGATCGGGGCGAAAAGCCTATGGGCGGTCGGTTCAAGGCTTGCCGGCTGGCGAAATCGGCGGACTTTGATAATCTGCAGGCGGTATAGTCAAGTGTATATGACCGGAATCCGGTCGAGAGCGATCCGTGCTTTAAGTTATTATTTTTTCGGCGGCGGGTATTTCCGATATTATTGATATATGCACGATTTCCCGCGCCAAATTTCCCTTTTTTACTCCACCGCGGAAATATCGGCGGCGGCGGCCGGCGGCGGGGCATTAATCGTGACCGACGTTATGGGTGCGGGCGCCACGGTCATCGCCGCTTTTGAAAGGGGAATCCGTCGCGTAATTCCTGTGGCGGACGCCGCCGAGGCGTTGCGCCTGCGGGAAATATTAGGTGGTGAAAACGTAATGCTTTGCGGCGAAGAAGACGGTCGGCTGATAGAGGGATTCGATGCCGATTATATTATATCGGGAATCGTCGGAGAAAAGATCGCCGATAAAGAGCTGGTGCTCTATTCCGGGGAACTTGCCGGGCTCGAAACGGCCTCATCGGTTGCGACGAATATCTATATCGGCTGTTTCAACAACATGAAAGCGGTTGTCGAAAGAATCGAACAATCGCCCAGTCTGGTTATCCTTTGCGCTGGTCGCCCCGGCAAGTTTTCGATAGCCGACTCGGTCTGCGCCGGCATGTTGATAGATAGATTGCTGCAGGATAATGACGACGAGCGCGGCCTTAACGACGCGGCGGTCACGGCCCGTTATTTATATCAAAAAAACAAAGGCGGCATTCTTGAGCTTCTCCGGGAGACGGAGAGAGGGCGTTTACTGATAAAAAGAGGGGCTGACGACGAATTGATAAATCTGGCGCGGGTCGATGTCTCCCAAACAGTGCCTGTTTATAAGCCCGACAGCCGTTTTTTCGTCGATGACCGGTTTTGATTCCGCTTGACCGAACACCGAAAACCGGTTTTTCGACCGAAATCGAGATTCCCTAAAATCAGGCGGAGCAATTTGAACGACGGAACCGATGAAGTCTCGGAGGCCAATTGGGGAATGCGACGATACGATTACCGTGAGGGCAAAATATGATCGATTAAATTGAAATAACAGCCTAATAATCAATTCGTGAGCTCCGGCCCAACGAGAATGGCACTTAATTTATCCGTGGTTGCCTTTGTCATTTGTCTGTTTTTGGCCCCCTGGCTGCCGTTTCAAGATTATGCGGATTGGATATATCAGGCGAAAGTGTATTGAGGAAATATCGGTCTCCAACGAGAAGTATTCGTCGAATTTCGCAATCAGAGCCCCGGTCATACGGAATTCGGCGCTGACTTGCATAAAGGTGCTGATGAACTTTCGGGTATCGCCGGATTGGGCCGGCAGAGTCTTTGCCGCCGCTGAAATTCCGCTTTTGTTTTTCGGTTGCCGGCGAGCATTCGGCGGTTTGGAAATTGATACCACTACTGCCGGCGCCCTTGCCGCTTTTTTTCGCCCTCGATATTTTTTTCTACGGTTACCTGGCCATTTATTTCGGCTTGGCGCTTTATTTATTGTTCCTTTCCGATTGTTGTATTATATCCATTTTATAGTATTGGCGGCGGCCCGGCGTGGGTTCGTTTCCGCTACATATGAAGACTCCGGTTCGGCAAGCGACAATTGATTTGACGGGGCGCCGAGTCCGGCATCCGCGGCGTCGACAACGTTGTGGAAAATCTTTTGCCATTATGAGGTTTGCGAACGAAACGAGGTCATCGTCGTTATCCGGTGATTCAATGAGGCGATGAGCTTGAGACGGAATCGATGATCCAGATCGGCATTATTGGACTAAGGCAGGCGGGCAAGACCACCGTATTCAACGCCCTGGCGGCGGCTCACGCGCAGGTCGGCGTTTCGACTAAATCCAAACGGGCGAACGTGGCCGTCGTCAAGATTCCCGACGACCGTCTTGGACGTCTGGCGGAGATGGTTGGCGCGGCGCGGACGGTCAATGTAGAAATCGAGTTTATCGATGTAGCGGGGCTGGAAAAGGGACAAGCCAAAGGGAAATCCGGCGAGGCCGATTATGTGGCCGCGTTGCGGCAAACGGCCGCGGTCATAATAGTCATCCGCTGTTTCAAAGACGCCGACATTCCGCACCCATTAGGCGATATCAATCCTGCCCGCGACGCCGCGGAAGTCGAGACGGAATTGATATTGAACGACATGATTTCGGTGGAAAACCGTCTCGAGAAACTGCGCCATCTGCTCAAGGTGAAACCGTCGCCCGAATACCACAAAGAGCAACAGATCTTGGAAAAGCTGAAAAGTCATCTCGAGGCGGGAAGGCCGTTACGGGAGTTGGCTCTGGCCGAAGAAAAACAGGCGCAATTGGCGGGGTTCGGCTTTCTCAGCCTTAAACCGACTCTTTATCTGCTTAATATCGGCGAGGCTGAAATCGGGGCCGCCGGATCCATGGCAGCTGCATATTTCCCGCAGCTACCCGATCGTTGCCTGGCTGCGGCCGTTTGCGGCAAGATCGAAATGGAGCTTGCCGAGCTGGGCGAAGCCGATCGACAGGAATTCATGAAGGAAATCGGAATCGGGGAACCGGCGCTTGCCGGGGTGATTTGGCGGTCTTTCGAGCTTCTGAACCTCATCTGTTTCCTGACGGCTAACGAAAAGGAGGCCCGGGCTTGGGCGATCCCCCGGGGAACGACCGCTTTTGCAGCCGCGGGGATAATCCACAGTGATATTCAGCGGGGGTTTATCAAAGCCGAAACGGTTTCTTTTTCGGAGTTGGCGGCCGCCGGAAGCTGGGCGGAGGCCCGACGCCACGGCAAAGTGAGAATGGAGGGAAAAGATTATATCGTTCGCGACGGCGATGTGATACAATTCAGATTCAACGTTTGATGTTTGGCAATCCCGCCTGAAAATCCATTATCCGCCGAAATTCATTTGCCGATCCCGGCTTTCCGGCCGCGTGGCCGTCAGTTGAATCGATCTATCGGGCGATTCGAGAACCGTTTGCCGATAAAAGAGCAGGACGGCGATTTTTCGCTTGCTTTATTCAAAAATGATACGATATTGGCTATCGAAGAGCATCTGCTCCTTGTTTGTTTCCTCGCGAATTCCCATCCGGATCAGGTGCGCTTAGGGTGGGCCTTGGATTTAGCTTATTAGCTTAGAGATATCGAAATAGCGAAGCTGATTATTATTCTTAGCGGGAGGTTCCAATGTTCCGCACCGCGTTGCTCGTGTTGGTGGGAGTGTTGGCGAGTTTCGTTGCCTTGTCGGGGATGCCGCCGCATCCGCGGAATCTGCTGAAAATTGAAAGGGGCGAAATCCCGGCGCCTCTATTTATGGAAAATCCGGAATATGCGGCGAAAGCCGGCCTAAACCGAGGACTTGACCAGCCTCTGACAACCCGCCGCGGGATCACGCTGGCCAATTTCAATGTTTTGGTAGTGCTGGCGAGATTTTCGGATCAGGCTCCATTGACATTACCGGGGACGTTCGACAGTCTGATTTTCAATCAGACTTACCATCGAGGACCATCGCTGCGCCAGTTTTATAATCGTGCTTCGTATGGAACTTTGGACATAGTGACAGTCGATCTGCCATCATCTCTGGGCTGGCTGGTTTTGCCGCAGAACCGCAGCTTTTATACCGCCCAGGGAGGAACCTACAGTTACGGAATGGGTAGTTATCCCAACAATTCGCAAAAATTGTGCGAAGATATTCTGGGTTTGATCGACCCGTATGTGAATCTGGCCGACTACGATAACGATGCCGACGATACGGTTGACGGAGTGATTATAGTCCATTCCGGCAGGGGCGCCGAGTTGTCTCTGGATACGCTCGATGTCTGGTCGCATAAATGGGAAATAACGCCGCAAACGCGCGATGGCGTCGTGATCAAATATTATTGCGTCGATCCCGAATATCGCTATGCGGCCAAC
>CAZHVC010000170.1:0-4979 GCA_964535765.1 uncultured Ignavibacteria bacterium
GCTTTGCCGGCGGCTGTCGGCGGCGAACGCCGGGATAGTATTGCGGCGGCGGCCGAAAACGGAACCGAAGGTCTGCCGTTTTTTGACGGGGAAGGTTAACTTTTGGTTTGAACAGACGATATTATCCTTGACAGATATATGCAGGGCTGCTAAAAGTCCTTGACAGCATGAAGGTGATTGTAATAGGTTCCGTTCTATCTTGAAAAGCAACAATTGTCAAAGAGGCGGCTATGGCCTTCGGAAGAAAAACTAAATTAGCGGCCGGTCTGGATATCGGCGCCAATTCGATCAAGTTAGTAAAGCTTGCCCGGCGGGGCGGCGGATACGCCCTGAAAGCGCTTGCTTTGAAGGAGCTGCCGTTGGGAGTGATCAACGCCGAAGAGATCAAGGACCGGGACGCGGTGATTTTCGATATTCAATCTCTGATAGACCAGGCGGATCCTAAATTGAAGGAAGTCGTCACCTCGATATCGGGCCATGGTGTGATCACCGACAAAATAATCATGGACAGAAAGACCGGCGCGGAAGCGGAACAGGCGATACTTTTCGAGGCCGAGCAGCGGGCGCCTTTCGATGTCGAGGACGTTACGCTCGACTACCATATCATACGCGAGGACATCGAGACGAACAAGATGGAAATACTTTTGGTGGCCGCCCGCAACGAATTTTTGAAAAGTTTCATCGACCTCATAATCGATGCCGGACTGAAGCCGGTGGTCGTGGATACGGATGCTTTCGCCATTTTGAACGCCTACGAGATCAATTACGATATCGATCCGACCAAGGTGATCGCCTTAGTCGATCTGGGGCTCGATAACACGACAATGACATTTCTGCGTGACGGTCTCTATCATTCGACGCGCGACGTATCCAATGGGACGCGGCTGATTTTCGACGCCGTATCGAAGGAGTTTCGTTTCAATCAGGAGATGACCGCCAAGTGTCTGCGCGGCGATCTCGACACGTCGGTGGATCAGGACATGTTCAAGGCCACCATAGTGACCGCCTCCGAGGAATTGATCGCCGGCATGGAGGTTGCCATTTCGTATTTCAAGAGTTCATCGGCGGCCGATCGAATCGACCTGATCGTTCTCTCGGGCGGCGGCGCCCTGATTCCGTTTTTGCCGGAGATTTTGCAGATGAAGCTCTCGATACCGATAGAAATATTCAATCCGCTGCGCAATATCGAATACGATCCGGAAATGTTCGTTGAATTTCAGCCTGAAAGAGTCGCCCCGCTTCTGGCGGTGGCGATAGGTTTGGCGGCCAGGAGGGTGTGATGATAGAAATTAATCTGCTGCCAAAAGAGTATCAGAAACGGAAATTCAAGCTGGCGCTCGAAAGGAACGCCGTTTACACCCTGATCGGCGGGTTCGTTTTGTTGCTGATTCTGGCGGCCTATACGCTCTTTTTCCAGGTCTTGCCGGCCCGTAAAGTCGTCGAAACCATCAATAAATATCAAGCCGAGGCCGACAGATTCGCCCCTCAGAGCGCCAAGATAGACAGCCTGAACGCCTTGAAAAGCGCCATTCTGACGCGCATGTCGGCGATTAACCTTCTCGACCGCAACCGCACGGTTTATATAGATTTGCTTTCCGATTTGGGTTCGCGGGTTACGGATTATCTGTGGCTGAACGAATTCAAGCAGTTGGTCACCGAAGCGCCCGCGCAGTTACCGCGGCAGCAATCGATGGGGGAAGACGAGTCGGCAAAACAGCCGGCCAAGCCCGGCCAGGCCGCCCCGCCGTCCCCTCAACCTAAAAGGGCTACGATCAAGGGAAAATCGTTTTCTTTGAACAGCATCGCCAACTTTATCGCCAGACTGAAAAATTCGCCCTATCTGGCCGATGTGGAATTGGCGAGCGTAAGGCTGGTGGAGGAGAAAAATACGGAAGCATACGAATTCAATATAAACGGCAATCTAATTCTGGAGGAAACCAAGCAGGGATCGACCGAAGGCGGAACACCGCCGGAGAACGCAGCAGCCGGTACCGCTTTTTAATATAATACAGCTGACTCGGTCTTTTAGTCCTGTGGGAGGGATGTATGGATTTTAAAGACCCCAAGAATCAGATTCTCATTTTAATCATAATCGCATTTCTGGCCCTCGTATACGTCTGGTACGAAAAATTCTATACTCCATACGCCCAGGACCTGGCGCTCAAGAAAACGCGGCTTGAGCAGATTTTGACCCGGCTGCACGCCGTTGAACAAAAAGCCGCCACGCTTGAAACGTTGCAAGCCGATTATGATGCGCTTCTCAAACGGTTCAACAGCGTCCGGATGTATCTGCCGGAAATCAAGCGGGACGAGGAGTTCATATCGCAGCTGCATATCGCCGCCCAGCTGTCGAACACGGCCGTGGTCAGCATAACGCCGCAGGCAGCGGTGCCCGGCGAATATTTTATCGGCAATCCTTATCTGATAGAACTAAGTGCGACTTATGATGGACTGGGAGAATTCCTGGCAAGGGTGGCCAATCTGCCGTTCATAGTAACGATCAGCGATTTGCAGATAACGGCCATCGACCCGTCTCAGGGAACGACCCAGGGCAAAAGCATGCGGCGGAAAGACCACGTCTTAACGGCGAATTTCAAGCTGATTTCATATAACGCCAGGGAGACCGTTGCCATCGCGGGAGGTGAGCCCAAATGAAAATAATGGTTGGTCTTATCACGATTTTGATCACCGTTTCGACCGGCCTGGCGCAAACCACGCTCGAAAATATCGCCATTTCGAAATATGGGGATACCGTACTGGCCGATATCGTTCTTTCCGGAAAATGCCGCTATACGCATTTCATGCCTGAATCGGCTCCTGAAAGAATCGTGGTCGATCTGCAAAATACGCTCAACAACTGGTCGAAAAAGAATTATTCACCGCTGCCGATGGCGACGATAAGCGGAGTCAGAACCAGCCAGTATCAGAACAAGCCTGAGCTGGTAGCCCGGGTGGTATTCGATATCAATCATCCGACGAGCTATACCGTCGAAGATCTGCCGAACGGCATCAGGCTGAAGATACCGGCTGTCCCCGAGGAGGAGATGTTTGCGGTTTGGCAGGCGCGGGCGGCGGCGACCACCACCCGACTCGCCGACGACGATGAGGCTGCGGTGGAACCGGAGCAAGCGGAAATCGCGGCAAAAAGCGAACCGATCGCAAAAAGTGCGGCGGCCCAAGAGATAAAGTCTGCTCCAGCGGTTGATGCCAAAAAGCCGGCGGAAAAGCCGGTCGAAAAAGCGGCCGCCGATAGTCCGAAACCGGCTGGAGATTCAGCCGGCGGCAAAGAAGCCGTAACGGCGAAACCGAAATGGGGCGAAATTCCGGCCTCGACCGAAGCGAAAACGGCCGAGAAAAAGGTTCAGGTCGCCTCCTCGCCGCCCCAGCCGCATGAGACGCCGGTCATGGGAATCCCGATCGAGGTCATGCACGAACGGAAAGTAGCCAACTATGAGCCGGGTATCGACAGAGATCCGTTCAAGTCGCTCGTCGGGCAAGGATCGGCCAAGGTGGGGACCGGAAAACTTCCGGCGGTCGAAAATCTGACGCTGGTCGGCATTCTCGAGGAAGACGGAGGAAACCAGGCGTTGTTCGAGGACGCCGAAGGAAACGGATATATATTGCGGGTAAGCGATCCGGTTAGAAACGGTCATCTCGTATCGGTTCAATCCGACAAGGCGATATTTCAGATAACCGAATATGGTTGGACACGTACGGTTGCCTTAAACCTGAAGTTACCGGAATTAAAATAAGGAGCACCTGGCCATGAAAAATATGAGAATTATCCTGACGATTCTGGCAACGGCGCTGGGCACGATCTTTTTCCTTGCGGGCGGCGGCACCCTGTTCAGCCAGACACCCGAAATCGGAACATCGGCGACGGCCGAAGAAAGCCGCCTGATAAAAACACTTTCGCTCACCAACGCCGACATCACTTCGGTCATGATGTATCTGTCCGCTTACAGCGGCAAAAATATAGTTGTCTCGCCGAAAGTGGAAGCGGAGGTGACGATGCGGCTTTCCGACGTCACCTGGCGGCAGGCGCTGGATATTATCCTCGAGACCTACGGACTGGTGGGCGTGGAAACCGAGGAATATATCAGAGTAGTGCGTTCGGAAGATTATTTCGCCGAGAAACGGGCGCTCGAACAGCACAACGCCGAACAGGCTTCGCTGAAAAATCTTCGGACAAGAATCGTCAAGGTCAAGTACAACGTGGCCAAGGATTTGACCAAAGCGGTTCAGGGATTGCTCTCGCCCCGTGGTACGGTGACCGTCGATGAGAGAACCAATTCTCTTATCCTGCGCGATTTGCCGGAAAATCTCGATCGTGCTGAAGAATTGATTCAGGTGCTCGACCGGGAAACCAAACAGATCAAGATTTCGGCGCAATTGCTGGAAGTCGAGTCGAGGACGTTGCGCGAAATCGGGCTGGACTGGCGGGTGATGTCCGACCGCGGATTCCCGACGCCGACGTACGACGGTTCCGATCCGGACGAGTTCACGCCGGAACACGATTATAGCCAGGCGACCACCCAAACGATGTCAAGTACGCCAATCGGCGATTTTCAGGTTTCGGCGGTGAAAGATCACCTGCGTTTCAATGCGCTTCTGAAAATGGCCGAATCGAGCAATAAGGTGAAAGTTATCGCCCATCCCGAGGTTACCACAGTCGATAATATCGAGGCGTTTATCCAGATGGGACAGAAAATCCCGATCAAGCAGTTCGACCCTTCGGGGAATACCATAATCGTATTCTACGACGTGGGAATCCAGTTGAGGGTCACCCCTCATATCACCAGCGAAAACCGGATTCTGCTTCATCTTAAGCCCGAACGCAGCTCTTATACATTCGATCCGAACGGCGTCATAATCAATACCCAGAACGCCGAGACGAACGTGGTGGTCGACAACGGACAGACGGCGGTGATCGGCGGCTTGACCAAGCAGGAAGAGTTGTCGCTGCGCGTCGGCCTGCC
>CAZHVC010000171.1:0-4972 GCA_964535765.1 uncultured Ignavibacteria bacterium
GATGAAATGAAAGGCCGCATAATCGGCCGCGAAGGGCGGAACATCCGTTCCTTCGAAACGGCGACCGGAATCGACGTCATAGTCGACGATACGCCGGAAGCGGTGATTTTATCCGGATACGATCCGGTGCGCCGGGAAATAGCCCGCCTGGCTCTTGAAAAGCTGATCATGGATGGCCGAATACACCCCTCGCGGATCGAGGAAATCGTGGCCAAGGCTGAAAAGGAAATGGAAGTGATAATCCGTGAAATCGGCGAGCAGGCCTGTTTTGATGTCGGAATCCACGGGGTCAATCCCGAAATAATCAAGCTTATCGGAAAACTGAATTATAGCACTAGTTACGGCCAGAACGTTCTTCAGCATTCCAAGGAGGTGGCCTATATCTGCGGCATCATGGCTGCGGAGCTTGGGCTGGATCCCAACCTCGCCAAGCGGGCGGGACTACTGCATGATCTCGGCAAAGCCATCGACCGCGAAACCGAAGGAACCCACACCCAATTGGGCGTCGCCTTCGCTTCCCGTTTCAACGAACATCCCGCAGTCCTCAATGCCATGGCCAGCCATCATGAAGACGTTCCCATGGAGACCCCTTACGCCGTGTTGGTGCAGGCCGCCGATGCCATTTCCGGGGCAAGGCCGGGAGCTCGCAGGGAATCGCTCGAGGGATATATCAAACGGCTGGAAAAATTGGAGGAACTCGCCGATTCATTTTCCGGAGTCGGCAAGGCCTATGCCATACAGGCCGGCCGTGAGATCAGAGTCATAGTTGAATCGGATAAAATCGACGATGTCGGTTCAGCCCAGCTTGCCGCCGACATTGCCCGCAAGATCGAGCAGGAACTCGAATATCCCGGTCAGATTAAAGTGACCGTAATAAGGGAGACGAGAAATGTCGAATACGCCCGTTGACATCGCCGATTTTTTCGCGGCCGATTCCTTCGTTCTTTTCGGCCAATCTCCCAGGCGCAAGACTTTCGCCGCCGCCGTCAAAAAAGAGCTCGAAAAGAACGGTCGCCGAGTCGTATCGATGACTCGTCCTTCCGCCGGAAAAGCCGGCTGCGAGTCGATCTCGCCCGGCATTCCCGAAAGGGGTATAATAGCCATGGGTAAGAAAAACACGATGTCGGTTGTCGGCGGCCTTAAGGCTATGGGGATCACCCGGGTTTTTCTGCAAAACGGTTCTTATGACGATCGTATCCTGGCTGCACTTAAAGAATCTGGTATCGATGTTTGTACCGGATGCGCCTTGATGTATCTACCAACTTCCGGCGGTATTCACCGTTTCCATAGATGGCTTCACTCTCTTTTTGCGCGGTGATGATGCGCATTTTGTTTATCGGCGATATCGTAGGTGATCCCGGAATCGAGGCCGTCGCCAAAACCATGGCAGACTTTCGGACAAAAGGGATAATGGCCGATTTCATCATCGCCAACGTCGAGAATATCGCCGGAGGATTCGGGGTTACGGAAAAAGCTTTGAAAATAATCGAGCAATTCGGGATCGATTGTTTTACATCGGGCAATCATATCTGGAACCGCCCTGAGGCCGAGGAAATACTGAATCGCAACAACAAACTTCTGAGGCCCGCCAATTACCCGCCAGCCAATCCGGGTTTCGGCTGGCAATTATATCGAACCAAAGCGAATCAAGACGTGGCCGTAATCAATCTGCAGGGAAGAATATATATGCAGACTATCGATTGCCCGTTTCGCTTAGCCGATGAAATCCTCGAGCAAATCGGCGGCCGCTGTAAAGTCATTATCGTTGATTTTCACGCCGATGCCTCCAGCGAAAAACAAGCGATGGGGTGGTATCTTGACGGCCGAGTATCAGCCGTCGTGGGAACCCATACGCATGTCCAATCGGCGGAGGCGAGGATATTACCCAACGGCACCGGATTCATAACCGATGTGGGCATGTGCGGGCCGTATGATTCAGTTATCGGAATGAGGACGGAAGACGCATTATCGCGGTTCCTCAAAGGGCGACCGGAGCGGCTTCACGTGGCCGAGGGCAATCTGAAATTCGCTGGGGTGATGATGGAAATCGACGAGCGATCCGGAAACTGCATTTCGATCGAACGATTGCTCGTTGAAGCGCAGTCACAGGGGGAGGGTTGAGGCAGTGGGCGCCGAGATAATCGACGGCAAAAAAATAGCTGACGAGATAAAAAGCGAGCTTTCCGAAAAAATCCGTATCCTTAAGGAAAGGGGAATCGTTCCCGGGTTGGCTGCGGTACTGGTGGGAGATAACCCGGCCTCAAAACTTTACGTCGATATGAAACGAAAAGCCTGCCAGAAACTTGGGATTTATTCGGAGAAAATCGTCAGGCCGTCCGACTTTTCCGAATCGGGTTTGCTTGAACTGATCGACGAACTCAACCGGCGGAAAGATATTCATGGGATACTTGTCCAGTCGCCATTGCCCAAAGGAATTGATGAAAGCAAGGCGATTTTGGCAGTATCACCGGATAAAGATGTCGATGGTTTCCACCCGATAAATCAGGGATTGATGCTTTCCGGTAAGCCGCATTTCCTGCCGGCAACCCCTGCCGGAATAGTCGAATTGCTGTGGCGTTCCGGCCATCCGGTCAGCGGCAGACATGTGGTAATTCTCGGCCGGGGGTATCTTGTGGGAAAGCCTCTGGCGATCCTGCTTTCCGGCAAGTGGTCCAAAGGGAACGCCACCGTGACCCTTTGTCATACCGGTACGGTCGGAATCGCCGATTACTGCCGAAACGCTGATATACTTGTTGCGGCTATGGGCAAGGCGAGATTTGTCACCGGAGACATGGTAAAACCCGGTGCGGTGGTTGTTGATGTCGGCACGAATCGGATCGAAGACGATTCGCACCCGCGCGGTTATAGGGTGGTGGGGGATGTCGATTTCGAATCGGTCGTTTCGGTCGCCTCGGCCATAACGCCGGTGCCGGGAGGCGTGGGACCCATGACGATCGCAATGCTGTTGTCGAATACGCTGAAAGCCGCAGGATGGACAGAGTAGATGTCTGATAAGATATTATCTGTAACCGAATTAACCCAAACAATTAAACAAATACTTGAATCCGCTTTCCCATCGGTTTGGGTGGAGGGCGAAATATCCAACTATATCGAACACACTTCCGGGCATCGCTATTTTACAATCAAAGATGAAGGCGCTCAACTGAAGTGCGTGCTTTGGAAAGGAATGAGCCGTTATTTATTTTTCGAACCGAAGAACGGTATGAAAGTGCGGGCCTGCGGTCAAATATCGGTTTATGAAAAATCCGGGCAGTATCAACTGATAGTAAGCAGCCTGCAACCGGCCGGAATCGGCGCCCTCGAACTGGCCTTTCAGCAGCTTAAGGCAAAGCTCGAAGCGGAAGGACTTTTCGATCCCCGGCGCAAAAAGAAAATCCCCGAATATCCCGAGGCGATCGGAATTGTCACATCGCCCACGGGAGCGGCAATCCGCGATATCATCAATATCACCAATCGCCGCGCGCCCTGGGTCATCCGGATATTGAGGCCGGTCAAGGTTCAAGGTGACGGTGCGGCTGAGGAAATAGCGGAGGCTATCAGGGAATTCAACTCTTATGGAAAAGTTGACGTACTGATAGTCGGCCGCGGCGGCGGTTCTCTTGAGGATTTATGGCCTTTCAATGAAGAAATCGTCGCCCGGGCGATTTTCGATTCGAAAATACCGGTGATATCGGCGGTAGGCCACGAGATTGATTTCACGATCGCCGACTTCGTGGCTGACTTGCGGGCGCCCACTCCATCCTCGGCGGCTGAACTTGCGGTGCCCGATGGAGCCGAATTATTGAATTACTTTCGGGAGATGTTTAGTCGCATCTGCCGACTTCAATTGGCCTACATTCAGAGCGGCCGTCGGAGGCTCGAAACGGCGGTTTCCCGTTACGGCCTGAGGCGGCCGATGCAGATCGTGAATTCTCGACTTCAAGCGCTGGATGAAATCAATGATTCGTTCCGCAAAACGTCCTTGCATGTTTTCGAAAGATTCCATAATTTACTTGAGGTGATGAACGCCCGTTTGCAGGCTGCATCTCCGGTAAAAATCATGCAGCGCGGTTTCGCTTTTGTCACGGTGAACCGAACGGGAGAAGTATTGAAAAGCTTTACCCAAATTGCGATCGGAGACAAAATTGATATACGACTTGCCCGGGGCGGTGCCGCGGCGACTATCAATAAGGTAAGAGGTGGCAATTGAGCGACAACGCCAAAATGTATTATTCCATTTCCGAGGTTGCCGGTATGCTTGGTCTTGAAGCATATGTTCTGCGTTTTTGGGAAAGGGAATTTCCTCATTTGCGGCCCAAAAAAAACCGCGCCGGCAACCGCATCTACCAACAAAAAGAGATCGAGCAGCTGATGCAAATCAAATACCTTCTTCATGAAAAAGGTTTTACTATCGAAGGCGCCAGGAATTATCTGAAAAACGGAGCCGGAGACGATAAAGATTCGAGTAAATCGGAGATGGCGATTTCTCTTCTTGGGGAAATCAGAAAAGAACTCGACGAAATTCTCAAATTGCTTCCTTGATACTTAAGGTCATCCGGTTATCAGCTTCCGCTATACCCCTTTTGCCTTGATTTTTTCCAGCCGTTATATATATAATGAAACTATCGGGGCGTAGCGCAGCCTGGTTAGCGCACTTGCTTGGGGTGCAAGTGGTCGGCCGTTCAAATCGGCTCGCCCCGATGATGATTGCCAGGGACAATCGATCGATCGCCAAGGGGTGGCTTTTACGGTTTTGATAAGCATGACGAAGGAATCATCGCTGAGATATTACGATTTCCTGACCGCCCTGTTCGTGACCGTTCTGCTTGTCAGCAACATCGCCTCTTCCGCTAAAATCGTCGATTCAGGCATAACCCTCTGGAATTTAAGGCTAGTATTCGATGCCGGCACTTTGCTTTTCCCCTTAAGCTATATCTTTGGCGATATCTTAACCGAGGTGTACGGCTACGGC
>CAZHVC010000172.1:0-4970 GCA_964535765.1 uncultured Ignavibacteria bacterium
ATAATCGGGATTACGGCCAGACCGAGAGCGATCCCCGCATTCACCGCATTAAGACGGAACGTCCAGCCGAAAACGTTCTGTAAAAAAGTGGCCAGTAATATCAAGGCGAAAAAGCCGAGCACGACCGAGGGAATTCCGGCCAGGATTTCGATTGCCGGTTTGATCGTCTCGCGAGTCCTCCTCGAAGCGAACTCCGAACTGAAAACGGCGGCGCCCACCGCCAGCGGCGTCGCAAACAACATGGCGATCACGGCCGCCTTGACAGTTCCAAGAAAAAGCGGCAACAGCGAATATTTGGGAACGTCGGAGTTCGGCTGCCAGGACCATTTCGGTTTCTGCCCCTCATAATATTGTTGCTTGAAAATCATTTTCGAAACCGAGGCTTCTTCCTGGACCTTGGCGTCGCTGAAAATCGGCATGGCCTCCTTGAAAATAAAAATGAATATCAACAAAATGCCGATCAGGGCGGCAAAAGCATTCACCGAAATGAACCCTTCACCGAACGCCTCCCAAAATCTTGATTTGGGTTTGAACTTAAACTCCGTCATGCTCTTTCGACCGATCGACAACTTGATCAAAGCAAAAAGGCTTTCCCGGAAAGCTCCGCATCATGCCGCCTTTAGCCAAATTCCGACAACCTGCGGGAAAATAACGGCGGCGACAAACCCCGCCGTTAATTCCCCCAAAACAATCAATCGACCATGCTCTTCAACGCCACTTCTTTCGGCAGAGGAATATAATCGATCTTTTCGGCGATGGCCTGTCCTTCGGGAGACAACGCCCAATTGACAAACGCCTTCAATTCGCCCGACGGCTTGCCGTTGAAAAACCAGTAGAGCTCGCGGGAAATCGGATAGGAGCCGTTGGTGATCGTCTCGATCGTCGGCATCACAGCGGGGGACTCCGCATCTTTCTTTATCGCCACATGTTTCACACCCTTTTCCCAGGCTATTCCCCCGTAACCGATTCCATATTTGTCCTTGGATACGGCGTTGACCACCGCGGCCGTCCCGGGCAAAGTCTGCGTCTGCTCGGCGTAATCTTCATTTTGGAGAACGTGTTCTTTGAAATAAGCATAAGTGCCGGAATTGTTCTCCCTGCCATAAAGCATGATCTTCTTATCGGGGCCGCCGATTTCTTTCCAATTGGTGATTGTCCCGTTGAATATCTTTTTCAGTTGCTCCAGTGACAGCTCGGTAAGAGGATTTTCGTTGTTGATGAAGACGGCGATACCGTCGAGAGCGACCGCAACCCTGTAGGTGTTCACGTTTTTTCGGGCAGCCTCTTCATGCTCGCTTTTTTTCATGTCTCTCGAGGCTTGACAGATGTCGGTCGTGCCGTTTATAAGCGCCGCAATACCGGTGCCGGAACCGCCCCCCGACACCTGAATGGATACGCCGCGATTGTTTTTCATGAACTCTTCGGCCCAGCGTTGACCCAACCTCACCAGCGTATCCGATCCCTTCATCGTGATATTGCCGGCAAAGGCGACCCCGCAAGAGACGAAGACCAGCAAAGATACGATCGCTCTAAGCATGATTTCCTCCGCGATTTAATTGTTAGAAATTAAACTCCGTGCTCAAAAAAAGATATTTATTGTCTTTCAGAGCCTCATTCTGGTAGTCCGTCTGGCGATAGTTCAACGCCGCCTTCACACCCTTGACCGGCGCGCATTCAAGCCCGGCGAACAACAGGTTGTAACCGTCCTCGTCCACGTCGGTATTGGGATCGTACATGTCATAGCGGCCGAAAAGAACAAGGGTCTTGAGCAGCTTTGCCTCGGGCGCCAGTTCGTTAAGGTAAATGTCAACCCAGCTGGAAATGGCGTTGCTTTTGATATCCTCGTTGCCGGTGCCGGCCCCATAGGTCCGGAAATTGGCGTCGAAACAGATATCGAACAGGTTGCGGTAACCAACCCTGCCGCCGGCCGATATTATATTGTTCTTGAAATCCGCCGCATCCTCGCTTTCCGCAATCGACTGGTTTTGCGTACCCATATAATACTGCGCGATCAAAGTAAGCGACGAAAAATCCTCGTTTTCCCGAAGCGGCGTCAATTTTGCGAACAAATTGATGTCTTTATTTTTATTTTTTTCGCTAATGTCGCTGAATTTGGTGCCGTTAAAAACGGCCAATCCGGCCGTGCCGAGCCGCTCCTTTTCTCCAAGACTCAAGTGCGCCGAGGCACCAAGATCGGCCGTGGACAGCCAATCGGCGATATCATATACGTTGCGTTCGATATAGCGCCGCTTCCACAATTCATCGGCAAAAGCAAGGTACATGGTCGGTTGCAGGCCTATTCTCAATTTCAGCAGATCCTCGATCGGCTTTATTTTCCAGTCGCCATAGGCGAATTTAAGCAAAAACGGATAACCTTTGGATACATCTTGCGCCGGGATGACGACCGAATCGCCGTCATTGTCTATTACGACCGTCTCCGGGGTTTTGAAAAGATCGGGCTTGATATCGGCGGTTATCTGAACGCTGGTGTAATCCGAAAATTTGGAAAAAGCGGTGATATAGGCCCGGCTGATCGCGAATCGGTTGTAATTATTCGCGTCCTCCGACATATCCATCATCCAGTCGGCAAACGCCATTCCCTTCAACGATGTTTCGGCGGCCGATACACCAACGACCACCAGCGAAATAATCAGCAATACCGTATAAGCAATTCGCATTTCATTTTCCTTTTTTCGTTTATTGTTTCCTGACTCTTCAAATCAACCACGAAAAACTCAATTCGATACGTACATCACCACCTTTAATATCGATTTAATTGTTAGGATTAGGTTAGGGAAATATTAGAACATCTTGTCCAATTCCAACGGTTGCCAATTATCGCTTACACTTTGCAAAACCGGCTTAAAGCGCCGACTTTTCATGCGTCGCCGTCCCCGGCCAAAACAAACAAAGGAAGTTCAATCGAAAAGCAGCTTCCTTTTCCGGGGGTGCTTTGCACGTCGATTGCACCTTTATGAGCCAAAACTATATGTTTTACTATGGCCAAACCCAGTCCGGTTCCGCCCGCCTTTCGGCTTCTTGATTTGTCCACCCGGTAAAATCTTTCAAAAAGGCGCGGAATATGACTTTTTTCGATACCGCAACCGTTATCGATAACGCTGATCCTGACCGCTTTGGCCTGCTGCGAGCAAATCACTTTCACCGACCGCCCCGGTTCGCTGTATTTTATGGCGTTGTCGATAAGGTTGACCAGCGCTTGTTCAAGCAAAGCCGGATTGATCATCGCTTTCGGATCGTCCTCGCAATGGAAATCGATCGTTATATTCTTTTCTTTGGCTTTCAGGTCGCAGGTGTTGACGGCCGCCTGGACAACCGGTTTGATTTTATCGACGCCGAGGGTTATCCCGCCCCTATCGGCCTCCTGTTCGATACGGGAAAGACTGAGCAAATCCTCGATAATGGCGTTCAGTCTATCCGCCTGTCTTGAAATGATATCCAGAAAACGGCGGGCGTCGTCGGGACGGTCGATCGCACCGTCGATAAGAGTTTCCACGAATCCTTTGATCGAGGTTATCGGCGTCTTGAGTTCGTGCGATACATTGGCCGCGAAATCCTTGCGTATATTTTCGAGTTTGCGCAGATGCGTAACATCGTTCAGGACTATCAAAATTCCCATCTTTTCGCCGCTGTTGTCGCGCAACGGGGCGCTGTAGATATCGAAACGGCGTTCGCCGCTCTGGCCATCCAGCACCACTTCCTCGTGTATCGCCAGATCTCCGGTCAGCGATCGCGAAATCATGTTTTGCATGGGTGAATTGCGGACGATTTCCTGGACGTGGCGGCCTCTTGCGTCGGCTCCGGTCAGGCCGAACATCTGAGCGGCGGCCCGGTTGATATTGATAATCCGTTCGTCCGTATCGACCGCCAGGATCCCCTCGATCATGCTGCCCATTACGGCGTCTTGCTCGGCTTTCCGCCTCTCGAGCTGCCTGATTTTAGTCTCCACGTCCTCCATTAATTGGTTGAGCCCGGCGACCACCGGCTCGATTTCGGCCAACCGACTTGAACTTGCCCGCGCCTCGAAATTCCCCTTCAAGGCGCGCTCAACCAAAACCCCCAGGCCGGAGATTTCGCTCCTTATCTTCAAGCTCAACAGCCGCGCCGTCGTGAACGCCACCAGCGCCAATATAAGCGCCACAGACGCCAGCAACGGCCGGGATAGGTCTTCAAAAGAGGAAACGGCGATGACGACGGCCAGAAAAGAAGCCTCGAGGACAACAATCAGAATCGTGAAAATAAACCAAAATGCCGATCTGCCTCTCAGGTCACTGCTCCTTGAAACGGTAACCGATGCCCCTCACGGTTTCGATATATTTGGCGTACGAACCGAGCTTTTTCCTCAGGCCGACGACCTGGACGTCGATCGATCGATCGGTTACCGGGTAATCCTCCCCTTTGATCGCATTCACGATTTGATAGCGCGTGAATACCCATCCCGGCCTGCCGGCCAAAAAATGCAGCAAACGAAATTCGCTGAGAGTCAAATTGATCGGCTTCCCCTTGATCGTGACCTCGTGGCGACCCGGGTGAATGAACAGGTCATGGATCCTTATCGGCGTTTCGGGATCGATATTGGTTTTTGCCTTGCGGCGCAACACGGTCCTGATTCTGGCCAGCAGCACCCGCGGACTGAACGGTTTGGCGATATAATCGTCGGCGCCCAGTTCCAGACCGGCCACGATATCGGCCTCCTCGCCCCGGGCGGTGAGCATGATCAACGGAATATGAGCCGTTTTCGGATCGCTGCGCAGCTCCCGGCAAACCTCGAAACCGTCGATTCCGGGCAACATCAGGTCGAGAATTATCAAATCGGGCGGATTGACTCTGGCTTGCTGCACTCCTTCCTCGCCGCTGCCGACACCGCTGACATTGAACCCTTCTTTGTTGAGATTGTATTTGATCAGTTCGAGAATGTCATCGTCGTCTTCGATGGCCAGGATGGTCATCTT
>CAZHVC010000173.1:0-4907 GCA_964535765.1 uncultured Ignavibacteria bacterium
GGACAATCTATATGCCGCCAAAGCCGTCATATAAGAACGCGGCGTCAGCGTAAGGTAGGGATTTTCCAATATCAAGTCGGGTTGCCAGCGGATTACCTCGCGGGCCAGACCGGGCGTATAGCGAAAAAAACCACCGAGGCTGATATTTCCCCGGCGATGGAATACCGTTCTGCTTTTCATCAGCAAAAGATAATAGGAATCCGGCAATGGGCCGACATGTTCGGCGGGAAAATATTTATCTTTGAAAATCCGGGAATCGGCCGGACTGGCAATATCGGTCCCGAAATGAACTATTTCGGCCCCGTATCTTTGACAAAAAAGCTTGCCTATCCGCAGATCCTTGTCTCCGCGATAAAGCTCCACGAATTCGTGCGACAACGCCAGGCGCAGCCGTTCGGGATTTTTTTCGGGGACAGGATAAGTAGAAATATCAGAGTAATGGATTACCGGCATAATTCCTCCAAGTGTCCGATTTCCCTGGAACGTTCCTCATCTGTCCTAATTATTCTTTCGGCGGCAACACGAGCGGCATTCGAAATGGCAAACTCTTCAGCGGTACCTTCGATAAATATCCGATACCATAACTCAAGATTGAGCAAAACCCACAACAACGTTTCCCGGGAAACACCAGGCGTCAGCCATTTTTTCTGTGATCTCAAAAAAGCGCTGATCTTCGGCTCGTTCAGGAGGTTTCTTCTGCGGATACTTTCAGAGCATACTATCCCATCTATGAACTCGCGCAATTCGTTTTCGAACCATATCCCGATCGGCGTGGCAAAACCGATTTTTTTCGTATTTTTTCTGATAGGCTCGGGCAAAATATCGGCTACGGCTTCCAGAAAAACCGATTTAGGTTTCAGCCCGCCAAGTTTGATTTCCGGTGGGATTTTAAGCGAATATTCGACGAGCCGAACATCGAGCAAAGGCACTCTCGATTCGAGCGACCAAGCCATGCTGGTTCTGTCTTCAATTTGTAGAAGCGCCGGCAGATAATATTGCAGATCAAACCAAGACATGGCATTGGCCAAACAATCGGTTTCGAACGACTCGATCAGCTCAACGGCGGCGGCAAGCGGATCGTAGTTTTTATGCTCTTTGAGCAAGTCGCCGACGAAATACTTTTCCAGCCCGAACAATCTTGCCGATGACAGGGCATAACGTTTGGAAAATCGAGATCTTTTCCTTTTAAGAATCCAGCCGGCCAGTCCACCGAGGCCGTAACTGAGCCAATAATGTCGAATCAACGATGGGAGTGATTCGCCGGTCAACGCCCTATCGGCATGCCCGGTTACGAAGCTGTTCTCGATAATGGTTCTGAGGTAACGTGGATAGCCCAGGAACACCTCGTCACCGCCTTGACCACCAAGCACGACTTTCAGTTTCGACGCTGCCAATTTCGAAACCATGAATTGGGGGAACACCCCGGGTCCCACCGAAGGGTAATCGCAGACGCGCAGTATATCGCGGATGTATTTCTTGAAATGCTCAGCTGAGGGAGCTACCACATGAAGCCGCGTTTTTAACTCTCTGGCGGCGGCCCTTGCCAGCGGAAACTCATCTAAACCGGGATTGTTCTTGAATCTTCCCGTAAAGCTGTGAATTCGCCCGCTGTACATACGCGAAGACAGGGAAGCGATCGTTGTGGAGTCCACCCCGCTGGATAGATGGGTGCCGATCTCCACATCGCTGCGCATCTGCAAGCGAACGGCATCGGTGATCAACTCCCTGACCCCAAAAGTTGCCTGTTTCCGGCCAATCGAAAGATCCGGACACAAATCCGGTTTCCAATAACGTTGCAATCTGATTCCGGTTTTGGCTACCGTCATCGAATAGCCGGGCGGCAATGATTTTATGTTTTTGAACAGCGTGCGGTCTCCAAGATAGAATAGAAACATGAGATAATCCAGCATCGCCATGTAGTCCGGCTCGGCCGGAATATCGTCCCAGCATAAAATCGATTTTATTTCGGAAGCGAAGACGAATTTATTCGGGTCATAACAATAATAAAAAGGCTTCACCCCAAGATGATCGCGGGCGCAAAACAGGTTTCCACTTTTACGGTCGTATATCGAAAACGCAAAAATGCCGTTGAAATATTTGACGCAGTCCGGGCCATACTCGAGGAAAGCATTCAGGATTACCTCGGTATCACCCGATGTCTGGAATTCGTATCCTTTGTCCGTGAGAGATTTGCGCAGCTCAACGTAATTATAGATCTCTCCATTGAATACAATCAGGCAACGACCGGATTTATCGGCCATAGGTTGATGACCGCCGGCAAGATCGATGATCGAAAGCCTTACGTGACCTAAATATATATCCTCGTTGATTTCAAACTGCCGTCGCCGTTGATTCAGACGGCGTACCGCGCCGTTGGCCGATTTGGCAAAGATCATGCCCCAATCGTCCGGCCCGCGGTGCTTAATCGATTCGAGCGCACCGAGGGCGTTTCGGTATAGGATTTTTTCGCCGTTCAGATTGAATCGTCCGGTGATTCCGCACATAAAGGCAAATCCACAAAGTCAAAGCTAACCGGCTTTTTCACCGCCGACTGCCTCGCCTATCGATTCCTGATCCATGCTTAATCGATTTATGGCAATTGCTTCTTGACTGGAAGAAGATGGCTTTTTCAGGCGCAGGATTTTGAGGCCTCCGGGGTTCCGGTAATCGATAATCAGCAAGCCGATCGAAATCAATGCTCCAAGCAAAAAGCCCATAAGCGAAATCCTCAACCTTGCCGGCGAGCTCTTGATCGTCGGCGGCCTGGCGATATCGAGTACCTGAACGATCGGAGATTCTATTTTTTCCTGTATAGCCGCCAGTTCGTATTGCTGGGCGAGCGTTAGATATAGTTGAGATTTCAATTCGACCTCTCGGGCCAGCCTGCTTTCGAGGAGTATCAATTCGGGATCCACGGCGCGGTAATAATTCATATTATGCTGTCGGAATTCTTTAAGATTCTCCTCGGCGATTTCGAGCTCGGTTTTAAGCTGAACAAGTCTTTTCTCGATAAATCGGCAGTTCTCGCTGGCGCTGGTTTTCCGGCGGGTTTTATTGAAATTTTCGAGACGATCGATAAGTTTGTTGCAAATCGCCGCCGACAATTCAGGATCGGTGGTGACGGCTCTAATCTTTATAACCCCGGTTTTTTTGTTCGACTCGAATTTCACCGTTTTCGCCAGCGCCAGCAGCCCTTCATCCCGATTATTTATGCCGAAATATTCGAATAATGTCTGGCTGACGATTTTATTCCCGCGCTTAATAGGGAATCTGCTCGATAACACCTCCAGCATCAGTGAATCGCTCGACATTATTTCCGGGTATAAGGCAGTTGGCGATTTCTCGGGCAAAGCAAGCAAATCCATTCCGGGAATTCCCTCGGCCAACGCCAGCAGTCCTCTGCTCGGTTGATTGTCGGTCAAAGGCAATATCGATGCGGTTGCCGTGTATTTATTAGGCACCAAAAGAGAAATCAGAAAGGCGGCGGCAAAACCGCAAACGCCCCATAAAAGAACCAATCGCCATCTCGATCGAACCGCTGTAACCGCTTTCAGTACACCGGGCGAAACGGCGCCGAAAATGTCAGCCGAATTGGAATAATCGCGACTCATACCACCAAGATTCACATCAGTGTCAGCCCTTTGCTGAATCATCGGCAAAACGGCGATTTCCATTACAGATTATCGAACTCCTTTTTCGAAGAACTCAGGAAAGGATGATTATATCCATCTTTCAAAACCGCTGTCATCGACTCGAACCGGTTTCCGGAAGTTAATTAATCATGAAATTCCGGCCGTATCCGATACTCTCATTGATCGACGCTGGTTCGTGATTTAGTCCTTATGTCGGTTAAGATCTTTCGCGAACAACGCGGGGATTCCGTTTACGGCCGCCCGATTCAAGGAGCGTTCCCGGCGATCGGCGCAGTTGATTCTCGGTTATGTATAGACAATTCAACTCATTGGTAAAAGGCACGCTGACCTATGGCATGATCGGCGGCATACGCTCCGGACTGGAATTTCTGCTGCTGCCGATATATTGTAGACTATTATCGCCCGAACAATTCGGCGTGCTCGATTTGCTTATTCTATTCATGACGGTCGCCTCGGTGATTTCAATACTTGAATTGCCGAATGGCTTATTCAGGTATTATTTCGAACAGGATACTCCAGAAGGCAAAAACAGACTGGTTGCGTCGGCGGTTATCTGGTGTTTTTGTTCCAGCTTGTTGATTCTGGCGGCTGTGTTTGTATATTCGGAAAAAATATCGCTCTGGTTGTTCAATGATTCAGGCTTTGGTTTCTTGTTGAAGCTGGCGGCGATATTTGTCGTTTTGGATTCGGCCAAAACAATCCCCTTGAATTTGCTCCGGGTTCAAGACAAACCCACAGAATATGCGGTCATTTCCATAATTCAAATTGCCGCGTATGTCTTGGGAGTCTCGATATTCCTGATTGCATCGGGCATGGCGGTAAAGGGAATTTTGCTGTCGAAACTCGTTTCGGAAATCATAGCCCTGGTTCTTACCTTCAAACTAAGTCGAATTGCCTGGCGATTGAAATTCGACTGGAGGCTGATGAAATCGGTGCTGGCTTTCTCGATTCCCATGATTCCCGCCGGAATGGCGATTTGGGGAGTCAACAGCCTGAATCGCATGTTTCTGCTGAAATCGTTCGGAAGTCAGCAGGTCGGTTTGTTCGCCATGGGAAGCAAGTTCGTCGTTATCATCGTGTTGACGAATATCGCATTTCAACTTGCCTGGCCCCAGTTTGCTTTCAGCAACATGAAATCGCCAAATTTCCGCGAAATGCTCGGAAAGGTATTTTCACTTTTTCTCGCCATCATCATTTGGCAGGCGATTTTTCTCGGCTTATTCGGAGAAACGCTTATACGGCTGATGGCCTCAT
>CAZHVC010000174.1:0-4884 GCA_964535765.1 uncultured Ignavibacteria bacterium
GGGCTGGGCTACCCGGTAGCGGAGCTCAAGAACAAGATTGCCGAGATACTCGGATTGACTCGTCTCTGGAACGTGGCTTTGATCGGCGTCGGAAATATCGGCTCGGCGCTGGCGCAATACAAAGAGTTCGCCAAACAAGGGTTCAATATCAAACTGGTGTTCGATAACGACCAGCGTAAGATCGGTTCAAACCACAAAGGGATAATCGTCTCGGATATCAAGGATTTCAAGAGGCTGGTTCAGTCGGAGAAAGTGGATATCGTCATAATAGCCGTGCCGGCTCAGGCTGCCCAGGCGATCTGCGATGAAGTGGTGAGCGCCGGCATAAAAGCGATTCTCAATTTCGCCCCGATCAATCTGAAAGTTCCCGACGACGTGATCCTGCGCAACCAGAATATGTGTATCGAACTCGAGCACCTTGCCTTTGCATTGTCGAATCCTGGCGACTAAATGAACTTGTTTTTCCCCGGCGACAAAATCCTTTATCGAATCGCCGATATCTCCTGAGTGGCCGAGGGAAAGACGGTTTTTGGTGAAATAAAAGCAATAATCTAACGCCGATAAATGTCGATATTTTTCTTGACATTATCAACTGCCGATAGTTAACTTGGTTTTTAATACAAGGATAGGCGGGCAAGGAATGATTATGAAGAAAATCATGCTGGTGTTTTTGTTTTTGTTGATTCCGCTTGCTGGGGCGTATTCTCAGGAGTTGCTTGGTACGGCCTGCGAACCGTATGGCTCCGTAACGATGCGCGGCGAGCCGGCGGTCGATAATTTGCCGGTGATAGCTTATATCGATGGCGTTGAAATGGCCCGCGGGACGACTCTTGGTGGGCAGTACCTTTTACTGATTGCCAAGGATAACCCGGCGACGACGGAAAAGGACGGATGGGTCGAGGGCGACGTCATCACGATCAAAGTCAACGGCAACCATGCCAATCCGGCGTTTGCCGCGGCTGCGGGACGAATCAGGGTTGATCTTAGTATCAGCGCCCTTGACGTTAGGCTCGACACGTGGGGCAAAATCAAGGCGCTGTTCAAGTAAAACAGGCTGTAAACCGGCTGTCGAAATTCCCGTATCGTTATCGAAAAGAATTTGTGCCCGGTCGAGACATCGGCCTGGTTTGATTTTTTATCTTTGTATCGATTATGCAATTATGGCCTTGCATGGAAACTCCAAACAATGTAAACTTGTTGTGAAATTGATAAAAATCGCCGCAATTTCGTCAACGCAAGGAAAGGGAGTTGGCAGATGAAGCTATCTCATAGAGAAATGGAAGGCGTGATAGTCCTTGAGCCGAAGGGCAAGATTATGGGTGGTCCGGATGCCACCATGCTGCATGATCTGCTTCACGAGTTCATCGATCAAAACAAGAAAAAAGTCGTCATAGATTTGTCGAAAGTCGAATGGATGAATTCCACCGGACTCGGTATCCTGATTTCCGGCCTGACAACTCTTCGCAACAACGGCGGCGAACTTAAACTGGCGGGAGTCACCGAGAAAATCGAATCTTTGCTGACGATAACCAAGCTTATCACCGTTTTCGAAAATTACGATAACGTTGACGAGGCCGTGAAAAGCTTCAAATAGCAGCGCCTGCCGCCGCATCAGTGCCGGCCGGAAGGCGGTCATAGTCAGCCTCCATAGCGGACATGGCAATTCGCCGCATTCCAAGCACTTAGTCTGGAGAGCCGATGGATAAGCCGGAAACCTCGGGCGACATTATCAGAATCCCTTCCGAAACCAGGTATATCGCCGATGTCGATGAGTTTATCGAAAGCAGACTCAGGGATGCCGGTCTGAACAATTCGGTCATCGCCGATCTGGCCATATCCGTAACGGAAATCGTCAATAATGCGATTTTACACGGCAACGGAGCCGATGCGAAAAAAATAGTTCAGGTCCAGTTGACAATTACCCCCGAGAAGATCGAGGTCAGGGTTAAGGATCAGGGGCGGGGGTTTGATCCGGCCAAGATTCCCGATCCTCTGGCCGAGGCCAATTTGCTCAATGTGGTCGGGCGGGGTTTGTTAATCGTAAGGTCGTTGATGGACAGCGTCGATTTCAACTTTAGCGATAGCGGAACCGAAATTGTCATAGCCAAATCGATCAATAAATAGTCCCGCCTTACCGGCAATTGAATGGGAATAGAATTCTTAATATCGCTGATTTATCTGGCTTCGGCCGGAGTTTTATTCCTGACCGCCGGACTTATACTCAAGGAAAACGTCAAATCTTTTAATAACCGCGTTGCCGCGGCCATGCTTTTTACGGCCGGCGTAGCCCCCTGCAGCGTGGCCCTTTATAAGACCTTTTTGATAGATGTTCAGGCGTCGCCGTCTTTGATCAATTTGTTTTATGTCTGGGAGTTGTTTTTTCCGTTTTTGCTTTTGTTTTCTATGGTGTTTCCTTCGCCCGGGGCGTTTTTCAGAAAACACAAACGGATCATTCAATTCGCCTTCGTCCCTCATATATTCCATGTCATTCTGGTGATATTTTTCAACGATCCCGACCGCTTGTTCGGCCTGCTCGATTTCGATACGTCGCTTCCGCTGATCGGTCAAGTGCTGAGCGTTTTGGAAACCATATTGAAAATTCTGGCGGCGCTGCTGGGCTTTTTGCTGGTCTTTCATGTCAAGTTCTTTTCGCTTATTAACTTGACCTATGTCGTCGCCGCTGTCTATTTTCTGAGCCTTGGCTATCGGGCGATCGACAATCGAGCGCTGAAAATACAAGTCAGAGTCGTGATCCTCGGTATCACGGCGGCCATGGGGTTGTATGTCATTTCGATCATAATTCCCACGATCTTGTCGCTTCGTTTCCCTTCGGGACTGCGCGAAATAATGATTCTTTTGGCGCTGACCGTCGGCCCCGGTTCTATCGCCTGGGCGGTAATCAGATACAAATTCATGGATATCGGGTTGCTGGCCCGGCAGAGCCTTGTCTATACTATCAGCACGGCGATTGTCGTCGGCGGCTACCTGTTGGTCATAAGCGAGCTGTCCTCGATGTTTGCCGAAGCATTCGCTGTTCAATCGCGGCTTCTGGATATAATCGTGGTCGTGATTCTGCTGCTTTTTTTTCAGCCGCTCTACAACCAAGTCGATGATTTCGTCCGCCGGATATTCATCAAAAGCCGAAGCGATTACCGTCGCCTTATGGAAGAATTTTCGCGGCAACTGGTGGCCATATTCGATATCGAGCAACTGGCCACCGCGGTCAATGAAAACATGAACAAAGAGATGTTTATAGAGCAGACGCACATCATTCTGAAAGCCCCCGGCCAGCCGTTTTACAGGTTCGTGGGCGAGGCTGTCGAATATTCACTCGAAGAAAGGCTGGCTGCTTCGCTGATTCAACGTCGGAGGCCGGTATTCATCGCCGATTTGCGTTCGGCGCTGGAAAAAGGTAAGCTCGGAAATCGCCTGCTGGAGAAAGATTGCCAGCTTCTCGTGCCGCTGATCGATCGCGATGAACTGGTCGGTATCATGGCGCTGTCGGCGAAAATCGCCGGCTTTCGTTATACCTATGAAGATTTTTCGCTGCTGCTGGTGGTCGCCAATCAGATTGTGGTGGCTTTGAATAATGCCCGGCTCTACGCCGAATCCCTCGAAAAGCAAAGGCTCGAGGAGGAACTCGAACTGGCCCGCAAAATTCAGCTGAATCTTCTGCCGAGTCGGCTGCCCGAACACCATCGCTATGAATTTGCCGCGTTCAATTATCCGTCGCGTCACGTCGGCGGCGATTATTATGATTTCATGCCGCTGGGAGACGGTCGTCTGGGCATCGTGATCGCCGACGTTTCCGGCAAAGGAGTCCCGGCCGCTTTGTTGATGGCCAGAGTGCAGGCGATAATGCAGACACAGAAAAGGCAGGGATTGCCTATCGAGAACATGCTGGCTCAGCTCAATGATTTTCTGGTCAGTTCCAGTTCTCCCGATAGGTTCGTGACGATGTTTTATGGCGAACTGGATCTCGAAACCGGTCTGTTTCAATTTTGCAACGCAGGCCATAATTATCCTTTCGTAGTCAGCCCTAACGGCGAAACGAGGTTTCTCGTCGAGGGCGGTTTGATCCTCGGCGCCTTTCCCAATTTGAACTTCGTTTCGGCACAAATAAAAATATCCAGCAACGACGTGGTGGTCATGTATACCGACGGGCTTTCGGAAGCGATGAATTTGACCGAGGAGGAGTTCGGCGAACGAAGATTGGTGGAGACGGTGACCAGAGTGAGAAACGAATCGGCCCAGCTCATCTGCGGAACGTTGATAAAAAATGTCAGGCGGCATGCGGCCGGCGCCGAGGAGGCCGATGATATGACGCTGGTGGTTCTGAAAGCCAGGTAGCCCGATTCCAGCGGATACTATCGTCGGGCGCGCCCCTGGATGACCGCAATTATTCGAATCGTCACGCAAGGAGGACAAATGAAATTAACTCCGGAATCTATCAACAAATTCAGTCCGGCCCAGCTTCAACTGCTCGACGAGCTCGGCGATCTGGCCAGAAAAGAGGCCGAATTGAATGCGATCATCGAAAACCACCGCCATCAGGCGGAAAAAGTCGGAATAGGCCGAGACAGGGAAAACATAAAAAGCATCCTCGACGATCCGGAATACGATAACCTGATATCGATCAAAGCGATCAAGGAACGGGAACAGGTGAAGGAGAAAATCAGGAGCGTCATGCAATCGTTGATCGATGCGGGCCTCGGGGAACTCGATATAATTAAGCGGCAAGCCGCCAATTACGGGCTGAAAATCGGCCGGTGATTCCGGAGACGAGGCGGGCATGACGAAACCGGCCGGCCACGGTCTGCCGACCCTGTTGCTGCTGGCGATTGTTCTGGCGATAGGCTTTGTCGGTCCGGATCGTCTTACGCC
>CAZHVC010000175.1:0-4847 GCA_964535765.1 uncultured Ignavibacteria bacterium
CGAATACAAGGACGCCATAGTGATTCCGCCGGTTTATATTTCGCCGTCGGCGCGGGTGATCAATTCGGTGATCGGTCCATATGTCAGCGTGGCCGATGGAGCGGTGATAGAGAACAGCATCATCCGCGACTCGATAATTTCCACCGGCGCCGACGTCCGGCAGTGTCTGCTTGAATCTTCATTGGTGGGGAACAATTCGTCGGTAATCGGAAATTACAACAAGCTTAATCTTGGTGACAGCTCGGAGATAGGCTACGACTGAAGATGTAGGCGACGTTTGCCCCGCAAGATTGGACTTGTCCGGCCTCAAGGCACATGTTAAATTAAGCGGCCGTCCTGGTATTATGTTGCAATTGTTTCAACGGCAGCGGTATCGCTTCTGGATGGAGGATCAATGACCAGAAACAATTTCTTTTTCACGTCGGAGTCGGTAACCGAAGGGCATCCGGATAAAGTCTGCGACCAGATTTCGGATGCGGTTCTCGACGAAGTTTTGAAAGAAGATCCGCGTGGCCGGGTGGCCTGCGAGACTTTCATCACCGTCGGTCTGGTGATCGTCGGCGGCGAGATAACGACCAAGACCTACGTCGATATTCCCGGGCTGGTGCGAAATTTGATCAGGGAGATAGGCTACACCGATCCGAAGTATGGTTTCAATTATTCGACCTGTGCGATTCTCAATGCGATCGGCACACAGTCCCAAGATATAGCCCAGGGGGTGAATACGGGTGGTGCCGGCGATCAGGGATTGATGATGGGATATGCGGTCAATCAGACCAAGGAGTTGATGCCGCTGCCGATAATGCTGGCCCACAAGTTGACCCAGAGGCTGGCCGAAACCCGCAAGAAGAATATTCTGCCTTACTTGGGTCCCGACGGCAAGAGTCAGGTTACTGTTGAATTCGAAAACAACCATCCCAAAAGGGTGGATACGGTGGTCATTTCCTGTCAGCACACGGAAGAGATTCTCGATAGAACGGGGAAACGGATTACCAACAAGGCCCGCGAGGAGATTATCGAAAAGGTTGCCTTCAAGGCCATCCCGGCGCGTTTGCTGGATTCGAAGACGAAGTTTTTGGTCAATCCTACCGGCAAATTCGTGATCGGCGGTCCGCAATCCGATACCGGCATGACCGGCCGCAAGATCATCGTCGATACTTACGGCGGATCGGCCGCCCACGGCGGCGGGGCATTCTCCGGCAAAGATCCGACCAAAGTGGATCGATCGGCTTCCTACATGGCCCGCCATATCGCCAAAAATATCGTCGCCGCCGGTTTAAGCGAGGTATGCCACGTACAGCTTGCTTATGCGATCGGGGTGGCCAAGCCCGTAAGCGTGCTGGTAAGCACGAGAAATACGGGAAAAATTCCCGACAGCAGGCTGACAGAATTGGTGAAAAAGCATTTTGAATTGACACCGAGGGGGATAATCGAATATTTGAATTTGCTTCGACCGATATATCTGAAGACGGCGGCGTACGGCCATTTTGGACGGACGGAACCGGAATTCACTTGGGAAAAAACCAATAAGGTGCGGGATCTTTTGAAGGATGCATGAGATGAAATATCATATCAAGGATTTGAGGCTGGCGCCGCAGGGAAGGCTGCGTATCGAATGGGCGGAACGGTTCATGCCTGTCTTGCGGTTGATTCGCAAACGATTCGCCAAGGAAAAACCGTTGAACGGCGTGCGGATGGCCTGCTGTCTTCACGTGACGACCGAAACCGCCAATCTGGTGATAACCTTGAAGGCCGGCGGGGCGAAGGTATATCTTTGCGCGTCGAACCCGCTTTCGACGCAGGACGATGTGGCTGCATCGCTGGTCAAGGACCATGGGATTCCGGTGTTTTCGATCCGCGGCGAATCGAATAAAGTATATTACGAACATATAAACGCCTGCCTCGACGCCGATCCGCTTTTGACGATGGACGACGGCGCCGATCTGGTGACACAACTGCATACGAAACGCAGACGGCAGGCCGAAAACGTTCTGGGCGGGTCCGAAGAGACGACGACCGGCGTCATTCGGCTCAAAAGCATGGAGAAAAAAGGGGTCTTGTTGTTTCCCGTGCTGGCGGTAAACGATTCCAAGACGAAGCATTTTTTCGACAATCGCTACGGCACCGGCCAATCCACTCTCGACGGCGTGATGAGAGCGACCAACGTTCTTCTTTGCGGCGCTACGGTGGTTATAGCCGGTTACGGCTGGTGCGGCCGGGGTGTGGCCTCGCGAGCCAAGGGGCTGGGGGCCAACGTTATCGTGACCGAAGTCGATGCGCTAAAGGCGATCGAGGCGACGATGGACGGTTTTCAGGTGATGCCGATGATCGACGCCGCCCCGCTGGGGGATGTGTTCATAACTTTGACCGGCGATATTAATGTGCTGACGGAGAAACATTTCCGGAGGATGAAGGACGGCGCCATAGTGGCCAATTCGGGTCATTTCAACGTCGAGATAGATATTCCGGCCTTGAAAAAGATGTCGCGGAAAAGCCGGACCGTTAGAGACAATGTCGAGGAATTCGTGCTGGCCGACGGCAGGCGGATATTTCTGCTCGGCGAGGGGAGGTTGATCAATTTGGCTGCCGCTGAAGGACATCCGGCCTCGGTGATGGACATGAGTTTTGCCAATCAGGCATTGGGCGCCGAATTCCTGTTGGAAAAAGGGCAAACATTAGAACATAAGGTTTATTCGATTCCGGAATCGATCGATGATTCAATCGCCAAGTTGAAGCTGCAAGCGATGGGAATAAAGATAGACCGGCTGACTGCGGCCCAGAGAGAGTATCTCGCCTCCTGGGAGATGGGGACATAATCGGTTTGCATTGATTTGCATAGGCCGCTGCCGTATCGGCGGCGGCTTTTCTATTTGCTTTCGACCGATTGTCAAGTCAAAGCGAAAATTACCGACATTTATTACATCGAAAGCAATAGAATTACCGGAGGAGGTTTTGCTAATGCCCACAGGTGTAATAAAATGGTTCAACGACAAGAAGGGATTCGGATTCATTCAGCGGGAAAACGGTGAGAAGGATGTTTTCGTGCATTATTCGGCGATCAAGGAGGAGGGGTATAAGAGTTTGACCCAGGGTCAGTTGGTCGAATATACCATCGTCGAAGGACCGAAAGGGCCGCTGGCCACAGATGTCAAGAAATTGTAAATGAAGCCCGACATAATGTTTCGAGAGCGCCCCCGCTGCGGGGCGTTTTCATTTTCTGGCTTTGAAGAAAAGCACGATACCGACCGTCAGAAATATCAGATTGCCTATGGAAGCGGCCAGGGCGGGCGGCAGCGCCCGGGCGTAGCCGAACGATTGACCGGCTCTGAGGATCACGAAATAAAGGAAACTGATAATCAGGCTGATGCCGAAACCGACCGCTCCGCCCGATCTTTTGGGGCTGGCCGCCAGCGGAATGCCGATGATCACCAGGATGAAATTTATGAAAGGGTGGCTGATTTTGAGATACAGCTCGACTCTGTCCCTGGCCGTGTCTTGCCCCATGAGCTGCTTCAATCTTATCAATTCCATAAGTTCGAAAAAGCCGGTATCCCGCGGTTTTTTCAGGCGATAGCCGAGTGTTTGCGGCGTATGGGATAAAAACCCGGCGGACAGGGTATCGTAGTGGCGGAATTCCTTTTCCGAGAGTCCCTCGAACGTTCTTTCGGTGGCATCGATCAAGATCCATACCGAATCGGCCCAGAACATCCCGGCGGCGCGGATGGAAACGGCGATGCTGTTTTCGGTAAATTTCTGCAGCAGAATCCCCTCGCCGCTCAATCGCCTTTCATCGTAAGTCTTGGCGAAAAGCACCCAGCCGTTTTCCCCCGGTCTGATAACATTGTTTCGAATGACCGCCTCGGCCGGCGCGGCCCGGTCGATCAAACGATGCTTTAGCGTATTGCGTTTATCCTCGGCCGGAACCATGACCGAGTCGGCAAAAACAACCATCAGCAGTGAGACCGCAAATCCGGCCGTCAACATGGGGGCGGCCAAACGGTAGAGTGACAGACCGGTGGCTTTCATGACCGTCAATTCCTGGCTGCGGGCGATCGAGCCGACGGTGAATATCGTGGCCATCAAGATCGCCACCGGCATGGTGAGGACGATTATGAACGGCAGGTAAAGGATGTAATAGTAAACGACCTTTATCATCGGAATGCGGCGGTCTATGAATTTGTCGATGTTTTCGATCGTATCGACGATTATTACGACCACGATGGCGGCCAGCAAGGCGAAGCCGAGGATTTTCAGAAACCGCCCGAGAATATACCTGTCGATGATTTTCATTTTTTGGTTCCGGGCAAGAGTCGGCCGAAAAGCCCGAGCCCATCGATGGTGGCGCGGCGATTGACCCGGGAGGTCAGAATCAACCCGGCGGCGCCGATTATCAGATTCGGCAGCCACATCGCCATCGCCCCGGAAAGGTACATTCTGTCGGCGAGTTCTTCACCGCCTATAAGAAACGCCCAATAGAGGATGAAGAAAAAAAGCGACAGCCCCAGGCTGGCGGCCATGCCGCCCTTGCGGGTCATCACTCCCAAGGGAGCCCCCAACAAGACGAAAACGATACAAGCGACGGGGATCGAGAATTTTTTGTGTATTTCCACGTTCATCGAGTTTATCTGTCTTTTATAGGTTTTGATGGTGCCGGTTTCGTATTCGATGCGACTGGTCAGGTCATCAAATCGCTGGGAGCGTTGCGGCCCTGGGATTTCCCGGTCAGGTCGATTTTCCCCAAGCGGCGGTGGTCCCAGCAGCCGATTCAGGTCGCCTTTTACGATCTGGTCGATGCGCGCCCTGGATTCCGCGATTTTCATTTTGCTTTTTCTGTTTTCCTCCAGCAT